>CAKZQX010000286.1 GCA_937141995.1 uncultured Chloroflexaceae bacterium
GGATAGAGCTGGAGCGCGATCAGCCCGGGCAGCACGAGGATCGCGAGGTTGGGCAGCTTCAGGAAACCCGCGAACAGCGCGCCGCGGCGGCCCTGATCGAGCGTCTTGGCCCCGAGCGCGCGCTGCACGACGAACTGGTTGATGCCGAAATAGTAGAAGCCGAGGATCAGCACGCCGAACAGGCCCGTCCAGGGCAGGAAATCATCGTCGGCGGCGAGGATCAGCGACTGCTTGGCGGGCTCGATCCCGGTGAACAGCTCGCCCCAGCCGCCGATCTCCTGCAGGCCCAGAACGAAGATCACGACGCCGCCGACCATCAGCAGGATCGCCTGCACGGTGTCGGTCACGACCACCGCGCCGAGACCGCCGAGGATGGTGTAGGCTCCCGCCACCGCGGCCAGCACCGCGACCGCGCTCCACAGCTCCAGATAGGGGGAGATGTTCGCGATCACGAGCCCGCCGGCGTAGAGCGCGCCCGCAGTGTCGATGAACATGATCGCGAGCAGCGAGAACACCGAGAACGCGCGCCGCGCGCGCCAATCGAACCGCCTCTCGAGGAACTCCGGCACGGTGTATATCTTCGCGCGAAGAAAGGAGGGCAACACGAACAGCATGAAGAAGATCAGAACGATCGCCGCTGTCCATTCGTAGTTGAAGATCACGAGCCCGTTGTCATATGCGCCGCCGACGAGGCCGACGAAGCTCGCGCCCGACATGTTCGAGGCGTAGAGCGAGAGTCCAATCAGCGGCCAGGTCAGTTTGCGCCCCGCCAGGAAGTAGCCTTCGCTATCCTCCTTACCGCGTCCGACCAGGTAGCCGATGATTAAGGTCAGCACAATGTACCCAATAATAATCGCAATGTCGATAGGTCCAAGTTGCAGATCCGGCAAGGTATACCTCCTTTGGTTCCATGCTTCAGTGCCAATAGCGCTGTCCGGGAGTGCCGTCCGGCTCTTCCCGCGACAGAACTCCCTCTCCTCAGCATTGAGGCATCAACAAACAGTGGGATCCACACTGCCCTGCCCCATAACGACGGTGTGTCCCACCAGGGCGGAATGTGCAGGAACCTGTCAGCCTCGCTGAAGAATCGAAAGGCACGAACGCCAGAAGGAAGATACATATCTTCATGACAAACAGCGTTCGACATTGTCCTGCTTTTATATAAGTTTTGCGCAAAACCGTATGGGGTACCACATCAGCAAAATGTATGCCGGCAGTAACGCACAGTTTTCACTTGTGATTTTACACATTATCTCGATAGATAACCTGTTCGCAATTCGGCTGCGGTGGTTTGCGGACGCGCAGCAGCGCGTCCCTCCGGGCAATCGGTGGTCTGGGGGCGGGCGGCGGGCGGACGCACAAAAGTGCGTTCCTCCGGGCATTTTTGCCGTCATCAAACTGTCATATGTTGTTGCGGAATGCCGCATCCGGCAACGTTGAGCAATGTGGAGTGCGGTCGTTCTGCTGCCGCTTTCCCACGGTAAACCATGGTTGAAACAGTAGCGACAGCGGCTGAATATGCTATACTACAGCAGCAATAACTGGGTATCACGAGGAATCGGGGACGAGGTATGCCGCTGCAAGAGCCAGATGTCGATATAACAACCACGACAACCTATCGCGTTATTCCTGACGAGGAACTGGAGAAGCCCTACCGGGTCATTATCGAGAATGATGATGTCACGCCCATGGAGTTTGTGATAATGGTCCTGCAGAGCATCTTCGGGTTGGATATGGAGCGCGCCGTTACCATCATGTTACAGGCGCACTACGAGGGCCAGGCCTATGTGGTAAGTTTACCGTTTGAAGAGGCCCAACAGCGCGTCTACGAAGCGCACAGCATGGCGCGCGAGGCGGGTTACCCGCTGAGTTTTCATCTGGAACCTGAAGATTGAAGGAGACATGAGGAAGTTCATGCAGCACTGGCCCCGTATTGCCATTACTTGCTTGCTCTTTATTCTGCTGCTGGGAGCCTGTCAGTCCACGCAAACGTCGTCGGCGACGACTCCGGTTGCGGATGCAGACCAGTCGGTTACGCCGACCGTTCCCGCAGAACTGGTTTTTGCCGAAGACGCACGCGTGGCGGGGATCGATATCGCAGGTATGACGGTTGCGGAAGCGTCCGCGCATCTGCTGGAAGAACTGGCGGCGCGTGACCGTACTGTGCGCTTGCAAGCGGGTGAAGAGCAGGTGACGATCTTTCTTCCGGCGCGCGACCTGGAGGCGGAGATTACCGACCTGCTGGAAGAAGCGCAGGCGCAGGCCGCGCAGAAAGAACCGGTTGAGGTGCCTCGAGAGCTTGCGCTGGAAGAAACCATGCTACCCGACCAACTGACCCGCCTCGCCGAGGCGATCTCTTCCACAACTACGCTGGAGTTGATCACCGCTACGGATACGCTTACGCGCAGTTTTGCTTACCGCCCCGGCCGCAGCCTGGATGTTGATGCCGCGCTGGAGCAGATCACCACGGAACTGCAGTCCCCAGATGCCTCCGCGATCATTACGCTCGATCTGGAGGAAGATCCCAACGTGCCGCGCCCCACGTTTGCGCAACTCCAGGAGCAAGTCAATATCATCGCCGACGAGTGGAACGGCGTTGTCGGCTTCTACCTCGAGGATCCGGCGACGGGCGAAACCGTCACGCGCAACCCGGACACGGTCTTCTCCGGGGCGAGTCTGCTCAAGGTGCCCATCCTGCTCTTTGCCTACACCCGCATTCCGGAGTTTGGCGAAGAAGAGGAGCGGTGGATGCGCGAAATGATTATTGAGAGCAATAATCTCTCGGCCAATGATCTGCTGGCGGCAGCGGTGGGTGGTACCGGCACCGACGCGGCCTACGAGGGCTCCAAAGAGATGAATGTGATGCTGCGTGAGCTAGGTTTTCAGCATACCTACCAGAATATGCCCTACGAAGCGGGTGACTATCTGATTGGACTGCGCGGCCTGTCGATCGAGTATGGCCCGGCGCAGGAAGGCAGTCCGCCCTACACCGAGGCCGACCCGATTGTGCGGACGACACCCGCCGAGATCAGCCGCATCTTTGTGATGATCGACGCGTGCAGCCGGGGCGAGGGTCAGTTGCTGGAGCAGTTTACCGAGACGCTGACCGCGGAAGACTGCCAGGCAATCCTGGATCTGCTGGCGCAAAATGCCGACAAATCGCGGATTGCGGCGGGCCTGCCCGCGGGCACCCGCTTTGAGCACAAGAGCGGTTGGACCGGCGACATGCATGCCGATGTGGGGATTGTACGTTCGGAGGGCGGCGATTTTCTGCTGGCGACTTATATTTATCAGGAGCAGAATAATAGCTACCTGCCCGATTTCCGGGCGGCGCGCTACATCAGCGCTCTGTCCCGGTTGGTCTATACCGCCTACAATCCAGAGAAGGTTGAGTAGATGTCTCTCCCCATTCGGCGCATCATTCTGTACAAACATGGCGTAGGCTATTTCGAGCGGCGCGGCCCGGTCAGCGGTGAACTGCTACGGTTGAGCTTCCCGCGCCAGGCAATGGATGATATCCTCAAGAGCATGGTGACGCTAGATCTGGGGGCCGGGCAGGTGCTGGGGGTGGACTTTGAAACCCCGGAGGATCGCGCGACCCTGATCGAGAAGGGCAGTATTCACCTCTCCGACCAGCATAGCCTGCTGGATCTGCTGCGCGACCTGCGCGGACGGCATATCCGCTGCATCCTGGAGGAGCCCGCCGCGCCCAAACCGGCGCGGCGCAACCTGGGCCTCAGCAACCTGCCGTCGCCGGGTCCATCTGCCGGCATCGATCCACCCCCGCCCGATGCCGATCAGCCGCCCGAACCGGAAGAAACGCCGGGGCAACTTGAAGGGTTGGTCGTCGGGGTAGACTACGAGGAGGAAGAGCCGCTGCGTCGGGCACTGCTCTCGATCTATCGTCAGGAGACGCGCCGCATCCAGACAGTGGCGCTGCCGATGATCAAGCGGATCGAACTGCTGGATGCTACCGCTGTGGCCGATCTGGACTACTTCCTGCGCGCCGCGCAGAGCGAAGCGGATCGCCGCAGTGCCACCCTGCACCTTTCGCCGGGTGAGCATGATCTGCTGGTGGGCTACATCGCTCCGGCTCCGGCCTGGCGCGTAAGCTACCGCATGCTGTTTGAGGCGAACGGGCAACCGGAACCTGATAATCAGGATGATCCGGCGGAATCATTGGTGCTGCTGCAGGGTTGGGGGCTGTTTGACAACCAACTGGAAGAAGACCTGGAGGGCGTCGAGTTGACGCTGGTTGCGGGGATGCCCATCTCCTTCCGCTACCGACTGTACGAACCCAAAACGCCCGAACGCCCACTGATCGAGGACGAAGAGCGCACGGTCAATGCGCCGGTGGCGTTTGAGGGCGCGCCCCCGGCACGAAGTGCGCCTTCACCGGCCGCCCCCCAGCGCTTCAAAGCAATGGCAATGGCGGACGAACCCGAACCCGAAATGGCGATGCCGGCCTTTTCCGCCGCCGAGATGGAGG
>CAKZQX010000287.1 GCA_937141995.1 uncultured Chloroflexaceae bacterium
CCGAAGTTTCGGTATTTGCCGGGATGCTGCCGGCTCGGGCCATGGTTCGCCGCAGGCACGGCTTCGACTGCGTGTACGCCTGGACCGGCTGAAGCCGGGACTCCTGGGTCGTATATCTGGATTTGATTTCAACGGGCAAATGATCTGGCGTCCCGGCGTTAGCCGGTGAATGCCTGCCTCGGCAGCCACATACCGAAGTTTCGGTATTTGCCGGGATGCTGCCGGCTCGGGCCATGGTTCGCCGCAGACACGGCTTCGACTGCGTGTACGCCTGGACCGGCTGAAGCCGGGACTCCCGTCCAGCGATATCCGGATTAACATTTCAACATTCATCCAGAGTGGACTACGGGACTTCCAAATGCATATTGCGTAACTTATGTAAAGTCCAGGGCAGCACAACTGCCACGAATGCCGGTTACAACTTCACCCCCGTGTGAACCGCAACTGCCCCCAGACTGAGCCGTTTGTACTGCACATGCTGCCAGCCGGCAGCGCGCATGATCTGCGCCAGTTCGGGTGGCGCGGGAAAGAGCCGCGCCGACTGGGGCAGATAGGTGTAAGCCTGACGGTCGCTACCCAGAGCCAGACCAACCAGGGGAACCACCTGCTCAAAGTAGAAGCGGTGCCCCAGACGCAACAGCGGACTACGCGGGCGCGCCACTTCCAGGCAGGCGACCACCCCACCGGGCCGGACGATGCGCCACATCTCGCGGAACGCCGCGCCAATATCGGTGACATTGCGCATCGTAAATCCGGTTGTGATCGAGTCAAAGGTATCGTCGGGGAAGGGCAAGCGCAGGGCATCACCGCCGACAAATGTTGTACGATAGGCATGGGCTGGTGAGCGGTCCAGGGCTGCCGTCTCCAGCTTTGACCAGCCCGCGCGCATCATCGGCAGACAGAAATCTACCCCCACAGCGATACCGTCAGGCATCCAGGCCGCCAGGAGCGGCAGAAAATCCCCCGTCCCGGTGCCCACATCCAGCGCGCGCCCATTAATCGGCGGCGCAACCGCATTCACGGCATGCCGCCGCCAGCCCTGATCTTGCCCGAAAGTCATGGCCCGGTTGATCCGATCATAGCCGGGAGCGATGCGGGCAAACATGCGCTCAACATAGGTTGCTTTTTCTTCAGGTGGTGGGAGAACATTCATCGTATACCTCAAGTAAGCGGCAGCATGGCTCCCGCACGCCACAATGATTTCGGTGGCAGCATGGCTTCCGCACGCCAACAGCTTATGACTGATTCATCTCGTAGATCAGGCGCAGCCCCTCGAGCGTCAGCAGCGGCTCGACAATCGTAATCGCATCGGTTTCGTAGGCGATAACCTCGGCCAGGCCGCCGGTGGCGATCACCTCGCATGGCGTACCCAGTTCCTGCTGCATACGCCGGACCAGACCTTCGATCAGCCCGGCGTAGCCCAGGATCAGCCCCGACTGCATGTAGTGGATCGTATTCTTTCCGATCACACTCGGCGGGCGGACCAGTTCGATCTGAAAGAGGCGAGCCGCCGCGCGGGTCAGGGCGTCGGCGCTGATCCCGATGCCCGGCGCAATCGCCCCACCGATGTAGACACCGGCGGCCGTCACCACATCCATCGCGGTTGCCGTGCCCAGCGCAATCGAGATCACCGGGCCACCCGAGCGCCGGTACGCTGCCAGACCATTGGCAATTCGGTCGGAGCCCAGTTCGTGGGGCGCATCGATCTGGTACTGCAGGCCGGTTTGTATCTCCGCACTGACGATAACCGGCTCGACACCCATGTAGTGCCGGGCCATTTCCCGAAACTGCCCGGTAAGGGGCGGAACCACACAGGAGATGACACAGCCATTCACATCGGTCACTTCCAACCCGGCCATCTTAAAGAGATTGTAGACCAGCACCGCATACTCGTCGGCCAGCTTGAGCCGCTCGGTGACGACCCGCCAGTGATGCACCAGACGCGCACCTTCGTAGACGCCCATTTTGATGTTTGTGTTGCCAATATCAATCGCAAGCAGCATATGATTATATGTAGGTTTATATTCTGGACAAAGAAACGACCGGCGCTCCGTATCTTTATCGGTGGACGCGCAGAAGTGCGTCCTTACCGGGAAATCCTATCGCTCTCTAATCGGCGGACGCACAGCAGTGTGTCCCGACCGGCGCAGCCTACCGTGAGAAGGGGAGACCTGGGGCTACTCCTGAAACCATGTACGCAACTCGCGCTGATTGCGCGCTGCTCCCAGCGCCACCATCAACTTGATGCGCGCTTTTAGCCCGTTAAGATTGTCGATCAGCAATACACCCAACCGCTGCAGATCATGAAAAGCACCCACATAGCCGTAGGTATCGCCCAGGCTGCCCGCTGCGCAGCGAGTAGTAATCGCAACCACCGTGCGGCGCGAAACCGCCTCGTTGATCGCCGGCAGCCACCAGGGTGGGACGCGCCCGCTCCCAAACGCCTCGATCACAATCCCGGCGACACCATCCTCGATACTGTGACGCAGCAGCCGGTCATCCGCGCCCTGGGTGATGCGGATCAGATCGACCATCTCCTCCAGGCGTGAGCAGGGAATATGCGGCCGCTGCGCCGTCCGATGATTCAGCCAGATGCGCTGGGGTTCGATCCGGCCCAGCGGCCCGGTACCGGGTGCCTGGAATGCGCTGGTAGACTGCGAATGAACCTTCTGGACTTCGCTGGCGGCAAAAATCTCATCACCGAAGACCAGCAGCACCCCCAGTTCACGCGCCTCGGGCGTGACGGCAACACGGATAGCGCCGGCCAGGTTGCCGTCACGCCCGAGGCGCGTGAAC
>CAKZQX010000288.1 GCA_937141995.1 uncultured Chloroflexaceae bacterium
CATAAAAAACAGTACGGTTGTGTCTAGGCAGGGTAGTGCAGATGATGTACCTTACGGATATAGAGAGACATCAGAGAGAAGTCGTACCATCACAAGGGAGACGCGGCTTGGAGCCGCGTATGGAAGCTGCACGAATCCGCTCCATTTGTCCGATGGTACGCTGATGTCGCTATAACCTTAATTAGAATAACTCTCAATGAGAAAGGAGAGCGCGACAATGCATCACAAGATCTTAATGGTGACCTTAGTCCTCACGTTCATTATCACCTCATCAACCAGTACCTTGGCAGCACAGTCATCTGAGAAGGAGCGAGAAAAGTATAACCAGGTTATGGAAGAGTATGGTTTAAAGATGGTCGAAGAAATCCCCGATGGTGTTACACCAATCGAAGTGAGTAGCCCTGAGGAATTAGATGCTCTATTTCGGAAAATCGAGGATGATCTACGCAACTCCACTTCAACAGTGAGTGAGGCAATTGAGGATACACCTCTTGAACAACCTGAACCCAGGGATACAGCCTACATAACAATCAATAGAAACTGTTCAGTTGCGTTAGGTGGACTGACGAATCCATATTTTAACACGTATGGTACGATCCGTGTTGGTGCAGTAGATTCCTCATGGCGCTGGATTGATTCTGCAAGTGCTAGTGTTGGGTTGTCCGGAGTAACAACTGGTGTGTCTCTTTCCGATACGTGGACACAGGCAGACATCAATTCTAATCAGACATCAGTCTATATATCGGGAGGTGGAACTCTGAATTATTACGTCTTAACACCGATTGGACCGGTAACTTTTAGCAGTGAACCAATAAGTTGTTCTTTAAGCTACTCTGTTTATTAAGAAACAGAAACAACAATAAACTAGAGAGACCTCGAGGTCTCTCTAGTTTATTGTTGTTTCATAAAGTTAGGAGTAAAACATTCTCATGCAAAATACACCTCTTTTTATCGCTCAGCTTTATAATTTCACTTTTATAGTGCTGTGGTTGGTACTAATGGTGATAGCGCTTATAAAACTAGGAAGAAATGAGAATAATATGTTTATGCGAGTGTACTTATTATGGTTTTTTATTATTTTTCTTATCCCAATAATTGGACCTATTATATTTTTCGTTTATTCACGAAATAAAAAACAAGAATAAAGTGATGATGAAAGGAACCATATGCATCAATCAGAGAGTATACGCAGCACAAACAGCTATCCGCCCCGGTCCGTGCATGGCGGGTGGGCGCTCTTTCGGGGATGGCTCCTGGCAAATATCCTCGGCTGGAGTGGCGGTATGGTGCCCGGCTACTTCTTCCCTGTCCGCGAGCCCGTTATGCCGCTCATTACCGGCGTCTGCCTGGGTCTCATCCTGGGGCTGGCCCAGTGGCGTGTGCTACGCCGCCGGGTGCCACACGCCGGCTGGTGGATTCCCGTCACTACGGGCGCACTGCTCCTGCTCTGGGCCATCAATCCAACCAGGCTCGGTCTCATCACTGGCTGTATCATCGGGGTGGCGCAATGGCCGCTCCTGCACCACAAACTCGATCCTATCGGGTTCTGGATCATTGCCCATCTGCCGGCATGGTTGCTCAGTAGCTATTTTACTGCCTGGATTTTCCTCGATGGACCGGTCGGCACGGCCCTGAATGCCGGCGTAAGCCCGCTAGTCAATCACCTCGTCTTCTGGGGCATGTTCGGGCTGCTCTACGGCAGTATCACCGGGGCGGCCCTCTGGTTGATGCACTATCGCCTGGCGGGGATGCCCGCGTCTCAAGACGGGGCACCGTGATAACCCATCAACATCGCGGAACCATCCTGCTCATCCTCGTGCTACCGGCTGCCTGGGGACTGTCGGCAGCCTTCTCGTTCACTTTATCTCATGCCACATTACATCCCGATACCACACCGGTGACAATCGATCTCCTCGCTAACATTACCTGTCACCTTGCCCGCGTGGATAACTGTCTGCACAGGAGCGATCTGATAGTCTGCCGTTGGAAGTTTGGAAGTCCCGCTTCTCATACCACGGGAGTCCCATCCCCCAGAATCCCCCACGCCCGCGTTTAGTACGACAAAGCCTGTTCCACGCCGACACGGATGGACAGGAATGGTACACTCCTTTACACTACCCGGAGCATTTGCCTCAGGCTACACCGGGCCTGCATTCCTCAGGAGGAACAACCAGTGTCTATCGAAAAGAAGGGGATTGTTATCCGCGATCCATGGTATGAGTTCGCTACCAACCCGGCCTATCCGGATGCGCCCAACCAAGCGTTTCAGGATACGATGGCCGGCTACCTGTCCGAGTTAAATGTCCGCTGGGTGCGCCTGGAGTTTCATATTGCCGGCGACGATGTTGAAGCCGAGGTCGCCCGCAACGACTACTTTATCAACGAAGTCGCGCCCCGCTATAACCTCAAGGTGCTGGGGCTGTTGAGTTTTGACCTGCTGCGCGGCACCAGTCCGCGCCAACTGATGACGGATAAGGAAGAAATCGATCCGCTCTATGGTGGCGGCGTGAACGCATATATGCATACCTGGCTGGACCGCGCCCGCTTTATCGCCAACCGCTATCAGGACAAGATCCATGCCTACGAGATCCTGAACGAGCATAACCGGCTGCCGCTCGCCAGCAGCGCAGAACAAGAGCGATTTGCCAACCTGACCTACCGCGGCCGGGCCATTCCGCCCTACCTCGCAGCGCGACTGCACACCAAGTTCTACCACTTCTTCCACAACCGGGATCGGGAGGATCTGCCGGAGGGTGCGTCCTGGCGGGATCAAACTCCGGTGATCATTGGTGGGCTGCATCCCAAAGGCACAGGCGAGCCGGACGAGCGCGGTTATCTCTCCGATCTGGAGTATCTGCATCAACTCTACACACATCCCTGGGGCGGCTTCCCCGACTATCACAAAACATTCGGCACATTCCCCACCGATGGCCTGGGCTACCATCCCTACCCGGAGGAGATTCGCGGGAGCATCAATCGGCTGCCGCACTACCGCGATATCGCCTGGGAAACGACCATGTTAGCCTACCGCCTCGATGAGCTACGCCAGGAACTGCGCGGTATGGGACATCCCGATGTGCCCTTCTGGATTACCGAGATTGGGTACAACATTGCCTATGGCAACCACGATACCGAGGGCCAGGCGGCATTTTTGGAAGCCGTTCAGGGTATGCTGCTGGCGCGCACGGATGTTGCGACCAGCTTCTGGTTCAAGTACGAGGATTTTCCCGGCCTGCATGGGCGCGATACCGAAAAGTGGGGGTTAGTCCATATTCCCTACACCGTAGACGACGGCGTTGTCGCCTACGATCCGCAGGGGACACCGGCCTATACCCGCCTCGCCTATCACACCTACAGCACCATGGGCTAAATGCAATTCCCCGCCAGATGAGACAGATGAGGTTGAGCGCATGTCAGATCAGAACACGTTACGCCAGACCCTGGCCCGTATCGATGGACGCGGCTACAAAGCCTACAAAGATATCGCGGGATCGTACGATTTTGATCGATTTACCCTGTTTATTGATTATGTTCAGGGTGATCCCTTTGCCGCCCCGTCCAAGATCCGGGTGCGCGTCCCGCAGCAGCATGCGCAACTCCCCGACGCGCTGCACACCAACCCCGTCCGCCGGGTGGCCCTGCAAGATTTTCTGGCCCGCACCATGCAGCACGCGATCCGGCGCGTCGTCCAGGGGCGGCGCGGCACCGGCAAGAGCGGCCTGATCACGATTGACGCCGGCGGCCAGGAGATCCTGGAGCGTACCGCCATCCGGGTTACGCCGGAGTGGGTCGAGGCGCGGCTACAGGTCGGGTTGCCCGCCTCAGGCCGCAGCGTGCTGGGGCGGCAGGCCGAGGCGATGCTCTGCACCGAGTTGCCCGAAATTGTCGGCTCCGGGCTTGCCTGGGAGCATCTGCCGCAGCGCGACGGGCAGGAGTTTGTCGAGTGTTGCGAAAATCAGGCGCATATTCGTAGCCAACTGGCCGACCGGGAACTGGTCGCGTTTGTGGGTGATGGCGCGATCCTGCCGCGCGCGAGTGGCGCAAGCAACCGGCCACTGCCGCGTGAGCAGGCCGTCCCCTTCACCGCGCCGGCAGCATTTCGCGTGACATTTGATCTGCCCAACCCCATCCCCACCCCGGACGGCCCACAGCCGCAGATCAGCGGCATGGGCATCCCGCGCGGTGTCACCTTGATTGTCGGCGGCGGCTATCACGGCAAATCGACTCTGCTGCAGGCGCTGGAACAGAGCGTCTACCCCCACATTCCCGGCGATGGGCGGGAGTATGTCGTCACCGATGCAAGCGCGGTCAAGATCCGGGCCGAGGATGGCCGGCGCGTTGAGCAGGTAAATATCAGCCCCTTCATCAGCAATCTGCCCTACGGACGCAGCACTACGGCCTTCGCTACCGATAATGCCAGCGGCAGTACCAGCCAGGCCGCCAATATCATCGAGGCGCTGGAAGTAGGCACCCGGCTGCTGCTACTGGATGAAGATACCTCCGCGACTAACTTTATGGTGCGTGACGCACGGATGCAGACGCTGGTTCACAAAGTGCATGAGCCGATCACGCCCTTTCTGGATCGGGTGCGTGAGCTGTACGATACCCTGGGTGTTTCGACTATTCTGGTGATGGGCGGATCGGGCGACTACTTCGATGTGGCCGACACAGTGATTATGTTGCGCGACTACCTGCCCCACGATGTCACCGCCGAGGCAAAGCGCGTCCTGCAGGAGCATCCCAGCCGACGCCAGGCCGAAGCGGTCCAGCCGATTGAGCGGATCACACCGCGCATTCCCCAACCGGAGAGCTTCGATCCCTCACGGGGTCGGCGCGAAGTGAAGATCGACGCTAAAGACCGCGATCTCATCCTGTTTGGTAGTGATCCGATTGATCTGCAGGGGGTGGAGCAACTGGTTGATCTCAGCCAGACGCGCGCCGTGGGCCATGCGATACATCTGGCAACCGAGCGATTTATGGATGGCAAGGCTACCCTGGCCGAGGTTGTCACTGCTGTGGAGGAATTTTTTGACGCACATGGCCTGGATGCGCTCGACCCATTCCACCGTCGGGAGCACCACCCCGGCAACTTTGCCCGCCCGCGCCGGTTTGAACTGGCGGCGGCGATCAACCGCCTGCGCACCGTGCGGATGCAGCAGGTGTAAGAGACTGTCTGAAAAGGGTTGGTCATGGGGCTACGGCCCCGGAGCGGGAGTCCCGGCTTCAGCCGGTTTCGGCCACACACCGGCTGAAGCCGGGACTCCTGGGGCGCTGTCCGGTGGATCAGGGCACCCAGCATGCCGTGGGACCGACGCGAATCATCTTTT
>CAKZQX010000289.1 GCA_937141995.1 uncultured Chloroflexaceae bacterium
CTACATTATCTTTCCGCTCAGACCAAGCTACTGAGGTACATCCAATGCCGGTTTCATCTTCCGCAACCAGAACTACTTCCACCGCCGGGGCAGCCGGAGCAGATCGCTTTGCCTACGGCTGGCGCTATGTGCGGCGTACGCTGGAGAATGGGGCAGAGGTGGTGGAACAGGTGCCACTTACCCGCGCCGATCTGCTGCATCCCCAGGAGGAAGATGTTATTTTGCATAGCAGCGAACATGAGCGCACCTGCACCTACCTCCAGAATGTACTCGAGGCGCGCCTGGCAACTGATCCTACCGCCGTCGTCCTGCGGGATGTGCGCGTCGCCTGGGATGTCCCGGATGTGCAACCGCTCGGTCCGGACATCGCGGTGATCTTGGGCGTACAGGCGCAGAAAAACTGGAGCACGTTCGATGCCGCCGTTGAAGGCGTAAGCCCCGCGCTGATTATCGAAGTCACCTCACCGGAAACCCGCTCCCTCGACCTGATCGATAAGGTTGATGAGTATGACATGGCGGGTGTACCGTTGTACGTCATCGTTGATCTCTACCGGCGACGGGGGCACACCCGCATACGGTTGCTGGCCTATCACCAGTCATCCGACGGTCTGACGCCGCTCACGCCGGATGAACGCGGCTGGTTCTGGCTGGAACCAGTCGGTATCTGGATCGGCACCCAGGCGGATCGGGCTGTTTGCTATGATGCTGCGGGCAACCCGCTGGACGATTATGTTAGCGTAAGCGCCGCCCGGATCGCGGCCGAGAACCGCGCAATGGCGGCGGAAGCGCGCGCCGTCGCGGCCGAGAACCGCGCAATGGCGGCGGAAGCGCGCGCCGTTGCGGCCGAAGCCCGTGCAGACCGGGCCGAGGCACAGATGGCCGCGTTTGAGACTCGCCTGCAAGCCCTGGAAGCGGAACTCCGCCGATTACGCGGCGAGGAAAACCCTGCATGACGAACGGGCAGTACGCCGCGCTGGTTCCGCGCCTGGCCGGTTTGCGGGTGCTGGTTGTGGGCGATGTCTCGCTTGACGAGTATGTCTTCGGGCATGCCACGCGGCTCTCCCGCGAAGCACCGATCCCGGTCCTGGAGTGGATGCGGCGCGAGATTATCCTGGGCGGCGCGGCCAACCCCGCTCGCAATATCGTGGCCCTGGGCAGCAGCACCACCCAGGTAGGTGTCGTCGGTGATGATGCCCAGGGCGAACAACTGCACGCGGCTCTGCAGGGAGCCGGCATCTCCCCTGCCGGTCTGATCACCAGCACCCGGCGGCCCACTACCACCAAAACCCGCATTCTCTCGCACGAACCGCCGCGTCTGCCGCAGCAAGTCGCCCGGATTGATCGCCTTGACCGGAACGAACTGACGCCCACCGATGAGCAGCGGATCATCGCCATGCTGGAAACCCACATTCCGCAGGTGGATGTCGTACTCTGCTCGGACTATCAACTCGGCCTGCTAACGCCGCGCGTGGTCGATAGTGTTCGGTCGTTGTGCCGGTTTCATGGTGTGTTGCTGACGGTTGATGCGCAGGGGAATTCGCACTACTACCGGGGGGTTGATCTATTTCGCTGCAATGATGCGGAAGCTGCCGCCGCACTCGGGCGGTCGCTGGAGACGGAAGAGGAGTTTCGGGCAGGGCTGACCGAATTGCAGGCCCGCTTGCAAGCGCGCCTGGTCATCGTCACCCGTGGCCCGGAGGGGCTGTCACTGCTGGGTGAAACGGTTGAGTATGTACATCTTCCCGCAACGAATATCAGCGAGGTATACGATACCACGGGCGCGGGTGATACCTTTATCGCCGTGGCAACGCTGGCCCTGGCTGCGCGCGTCGATCCATACGCTACGGCGCACCTCGCCAACGCTGCCGCCGCACAGGTTGTACGCAGGTTGGGCAATGCTGTGGTGACACCGGCCGAGTTGATGCAGGCAGCAACTGCGGCACAGCACATAAAAACATAGCGCAAGCAGAGATAACCGGAGCAGACCCATTCCCCACGCTCGATCTGCAATGGCGCGTGCGGTTCCCGGTTCCGGCGGGTTCGCTCCAGAAGAACTGTGGCCCGAAGCGATCTGCCGGCTAGCGGACCAGGCGGATTCCAGCGAGCGCTATACGGTACAAAATAGTAAGGCCATGACACCCAAAATCCCGGCACATAGACATTGTCACCGGGATTAGCGCAGTTAGTAGAAATGGTTGGCAGGGCCACCCCACTCGACCCACCCATGCATTCCATGCATCAATGAACGCACCGGAGCACGCAGATCAGGCGGTGGTAGCACTCTTAAAGCCCTGAAGGGCTTCATCCTCATCCTGATAGATCTCAGCATACTGGGCCAGACCGACCATGCGGAAAATCTTTTGGAAATGCTGTGACAAACCGCTGACCGCAAGCTTCTGATTATTCCGATTAACTTCGGTGACGATACCGATCAGAATGGCAATACCGGCACTATTGATATAATCATTCTGGCGAAAGTTGAGCAACACATACCGCGCCCCGCCCTCGGTCACTTCCCGATAGGCACTGTTTATTTTCTCTTCAGCAAACGTTGTGACATCACCCATCAAGTCAATGATTGCCACCCCTTCGCGCTGGCGAATTCCTACATTCAATTCATCTTCTAGCATGCCAACCTTACTCCTTGTGTACATTATGATATAGCTACTAGCGTTGGGGCTTGTAGACGCCATGCAGCACCCCTGAGCTATTCGGTGCGTTGACTGGGAACATGCTCAACAGTATGCTGCCGATACAATGTCAGGTGAAACCGATTACCGTCCGGCGAATTGGGATCAAACCCGGCCTCATCCATCAACTGACCAATCAGCAGCAACCCCATGCCCCGCATTGAACCGAGTCCGGCCAGCTTATCGGCCATACTTAGCGGCATTTGCGCGGGTGTATGATGCTTCAATCCCTGGTCATGTATCTCTACCAGCAGGCGATCATTGTCGCACATACAGGCAACATTGACCCGCAGATTGGGGGCCAGCATATTGCCATGTTCAATTGCGTTAATACATGCCTCAGACAGTGCTGTTTTGAGATCCTCGACACGTTCATGGGTAAACCCCATCCGCAGCGCAAACGCCGCAACCGCATCACGCGCGATAACTTCATAGCCGAGTTCACTTGGGATAGAGAGTTCCATACTTGCCGAGTAATACGTTGTTTTCATCGTTCGAGGTGGATTACCATACGCACCTGATTGCCACCAGTCGGTGCTGTTGTAAATTCAACTTCATCTACCAATTCACGAATCAACCAGATACCCCAACCACCTTTATCGGATTTATCCAGAATATCTTCGATATGGGGTGTCCGGGTAACATTGTTTTGATCAAGCAACTGACGACCCTGATCCGCGACACTGACAATCAACTCATCGTCTCGCACAGTAAGCAGAACCACAACCTTCATAGCAGCATCATGCTGGTTGCCATGTTCAATCGCATTCGTCACCGCTTCACTGACAGCCGTCTTGAGCGCATCAACGCGGTCGCCCTGAAACCCCATCCGGCGGGCCAACGAGGAGGCCGTATCCATTGCGACGCGTTCGTACCCGAGCCTGCTCGGCAGGCGTAACTCAATGATCTTTTCGAGAGGTTTCGTTTCTGATTTGTTGTTGCTCATGCCCGCGTCACCTGTACGTTGACCAGGACCGTCGCATTGTACGGATGGTCATCAGTGGTGCTGATAATAATCAACCTGGTTGTTCTACCCTGGTTCGCGTTGTCACAGCCGGACTCGCGCCTGGGTCATACTGCACCATGCTTTGAACAATACCGAGGAGTCGTCACAAAACGCATCATTTCCGCGCGTGTACCCCTTTATATTGTACCAGGTAACAGCAGACTGCTGCTTGCTGCAAGACGCGAAGCGAAAATCCGAAACAGTAAGACGCAGGTACCCTCTGCGTGTGGCTCCTGTCACGGCTCCCACCGCACATACACACGACTACTAGCGTATCTTAGCATAACTATTGTTGATGTTGCAATAGGACTGAAGTTCGATTGGCTGCTAAGACATTTTTCCGGGTAGCCTGTGCATTTACGCGCTGCTGTCGGTGGTCGATAGCAGCGCGTAGGAAACAACCTTACAGTGGAATATTACCGTGCTTCCGCGCGGGCAGGCTCTGCCGCTTGGTTCGCGCCAGGCGCAACGCCCGAATGAGGGTTCGGCGGCTCTCACGCGGCTCGATGACGGCGTCGATATAGCCGCGCTCGGCGGCGGCGTACGGGTTGGCAAAGCGGTTCAGGTAATCCTGTGCCAGTTCCTGCTGCCGCTGCGCCGGATCTTCGGCCTCGGCAATTTCCTTGCGGAAGATAATCCGGACGGCGGCGTCCACGCCCATCACAGCAATCTCGGCAGTAGGCCAGGCAAAGTTGAAGTCAGCACGGATATGTTTGCTCGCCATCACGTCATATGCACCGCCATAGGCTTTGCGCGTGATCAGCGTAATTTTGGGCACCGTCGCCTCGCAGTAAGCGTAGAGCAATTTGGCCCCATGCCGGATAATACCGCCATACTCTTGCTGCGTTCCGGGAAGAAAGCCGGGAACATCGACCAGGGTAAGCAGCGGAATATTGAACGCATCGCAGAAGCGCACAAAGCGCGCGCCTTTGATTGAACTGTCAATATCCAGTGTTCCGGCCAGATGCATCGGCTGATTTGCCACAACGCCGACAACATGCCCATCCAGGCGGGCAAAGCCAATCGTGATATTGCGCGCCCAGAAGGGCTGGACTTCAAAGAAGAAGCCGTCGTCAACGATGGCCTCAATTGCCGTAGTAATATCATAGGGACGACGTGGGCTGTCGGGGATGAGCGTCTGCAACTCATCTTCCATCCGCTCCGGGTCATCTTCGGGGGGGATATAGGGCGGATCATCCATATTGTTCAGCGGCAGGAAGGAGAACAACGTGCGCATTTGCTCGAAGCACTCCTGCTCATCTTCAATTGCGAAGTGCGCTACACCGCTGCGGCTGTTGTGGATCATCGCGCCGCCCAGGTCTTCAAAGCCGACTTCCTCCCCCGTAACGGTTTTGATTACGTCCGGCCCGGTGATATACATCTGGCCTACACCCTTGACCATCATAATAAAATCGGTCATAATCGGCGAGTAGACCGCGCCACCGGCACATGGCCCGGCGATAATCGAGAGTTGCGGGATGACACCGCTGCTCATCACATTGCGATAGAAGATCTCGGCATACCCACCCAGTGACACGACACCTTCCTGGATACGCGCACCACCGCTATCGTTAATGCCAATGCATGGCACGCCCATACGTAGCGCCAGGTCCATAACTTTGCAGATCTTCT
>CAKZQX010000290.1 GCA_937141995.1 uncultured Chloroflexaceae bacterium
CTGTTACGAGGATGGAACCAGGGGCGGGTGCTGCGGGTGTTGCTACTGAAGTTGTGACACTCCCTGTCACAACACTATGCTATGATAGTGATGGCAATGCACTATTGCGCGTTCCGCGTGAGTATCGTCGGTAGCCGTTAACCGGCTCGTAAGAGGTCAGTATCCCACAGATAATCCACATTTCGTACTATATCAAGTATCAACTGCACGATATATTGACATTAGTACAGGCGTGCGGTATACTGCTGGCCAACGTGGTATCGTTACGATATGTGTGCATGCTACGTTTCACATATCCTGTTTCATACCGTCTACATAAACCTTTGCAATTGTTGCGCACTGCTGCGCTCCCTCACTGTGGAATACCCAGGCTTCGCCGCTGGTAAAATGGTTCCTTGCTCGTCCTACTATAGAGAAAGGATTTGTCATCTTTGTTAACGCTATCATCGCACTTTGATCTGCTGCTCCAGAGGATTGAGCCAGCGGAGGCACGTTTGAAGATTGCGCAAGAAGTCCCGGATCAGGTACGGACCTACCTCAACCAGATTGATACGCTCCGTACGTGCGATCCACACACACGGTTAGCGGGCTCGTACGCACGTCATGTAGCTATCAATGACATTAAAGATGTTGACCTCCTTGTGTTCATTCACGATACTTACCGTGAACAGTCGCCCTCAGCCGTACTCAACACCCTTTGCCAGGTGCTCAAAGACCTTCCTCAAACATTGGGAGACACGGGTACGGTGAAAATTCGCAACCAGCGCCGCTCCGTCAATGTCCACTTTGATACGCAGGATTTTGATCTCGATGTCGTTCCCGTTATTATCGTCACGAAGATTGATGAGCCGCTGCTTATACCTGCACGTGATTTGCAGGAATGGAAAGAGACCAACTCGATCGGGTATCAGCAGTGGCTGAGTGATTTGAATCAGGCGCATGGTAGGAAGGTTGTTCCGCTGATTAAGTTGATGAAGCAGTGGCGGGATTGTCACTTTATTTATAAGCGCCCGAAAAGTTACTGGCTGGAATGCATGGTTGTTCGTCATATCAGCAAAGGATGGGTTGAGACTGAAGGTGTGTCTTTTGCTGCGTTGTTTACGAACCTGCTTATGTCGATCTCTACGCGGTATAAAGACCATCTCAATCAGGCAGATGCGGTTCCGCGGATTCCTGATCCGATGCTCGGAAACAATGTTGCCTGGAACTGGGAGCGCGGGCACTTTGAGACATTTATGCGCCGGATTGAGGAATCGCGCGCTTGGGCGGTGGAGGCGCTGAACCAGGATGGGGATCAGGTGGCGGCGGCGGTTGCACTCTGGCAGAAGGTTTTTAAGGATACATTTCCAACAACTGCAGAGGTTGAGGCCCACAAACTCGTAGCAGCAGCGAAAGCTGGAGGGCTCTATGTCAATGCTCAGGGGAACGTAACCGCAACACCACCTACGGATACCTCTGCCTGGCAGTCACCACCGCATCGGTTTTATGGCGCAGAGGTCGATGATCCGGCATAACGTGCTGATTATCCATCGGGAAGTCGCATTGATGCGGCAGCGCTTCCCCACGTTTCGGTGTCGATGCGTCAAAGATGTGATCAGGTGGCATGGAACACTCCAACCTCGGGATACATCCCCGCAGTATGGCATACGGATCATATATCATGTGCCGATTGTGCCGAAGGTATGGGTGACGTATCCACCCATCCGCCCCGATGCTCCCCATCGCTATCCTGATCATTCGCTTTGCCTGTACTATCCCGATGACGGAAGCTGGCATCCTGATGCCGGCATTTCAAAAACAATTGTTCCCTGGACGGCTGAGTGGCTCCTCTTTTACGAATATTGGCTACAAACCGGCATCTGGTGGGGAGTTGAAGTTCCTCACCAGACTCCGACGTGAGTCTTGCGGCGGAGCTATCGAGGAAAGTGCATCATATGAAGCAACTGTTTCTCTGTCATTCTCGTAGTGATGCCGAAGAAGTAGCACTGTTGGCAGACATGTTGCGGTTGTACGGCATCAAGCCATGGCTCGATAGCCAGGGTGGCTTTCTGCTCGGTGACTCTTTCATGGGAGAAGCCAGGCGGGCGATCCAGGAAGACTGCTTTGGCATGCTCATTTATGCTACCCCCGAAACATTTGAACGTCCCTTTATTTGGAGGATTGAACTCAACGCGGCAATTCAGCGAAAAGAGCGTGATCCCAATTTCGTCCTGATCACCGTGCTGCGCCGCATGACCATCCCCCAGCTTGGGCAGGTGAGCCGTCGTCACCTCGGCGTTGATCTCAGCATGTATCACGCTCATCAACTGCTTGACCCGGATACTGAGCAGGGCCAACCCTTATCAGTGCAATTGCGTGCCGTTGCCAGCCGTGTACTGACACGCGTCCTGTCTCTGGCGAAGCAGCAGGTTGTAGCAACAGGAACCCTTTCACTCCAGTACAGTACCCGTGATGTGTTTCCTGATCAGCCAGACGATGTGCTTGTCATTGATGCAGCACGCCTGTTCAGCACGCCATCAGATCATCAGTCAGCACTGTGGGCACAGGTTGCCGTTGCACTCCTCGACATCAAACGTCAGATCTCACAGCAGTATGGTCGTCCCCGGTTGCGGGTACACGGCAGTAAGCATCTCACGGGGGCTACGCTATTCGGGCATATCTTTCGTTCCGCTGCCGGATTCCAGATCGAACTGCGCCATAAGACAGAGATCTGGACCACCGACTGTCCACCAGTCAGCGACTCTCCTTTTACGGTGATGGAGGAACCGGGTTCCTACTATACAGATAGTCTGTTTGTTGAAGTCAACGCTACTGAGAAATCCGTACGCGATGCAGTTCGCCGTTACATTCAGCACGGAGATTGCTACCCGTACCTCTCGCTGCGTTTCGCATTGTCTGAACATCAGCGAACTGGTATTGGTATCAATAATGCAGTATGTTGTGCGATGGCACTCCAGATTCGCCAGCACATCGCTATGGCTGCGAGTTCTCATGACATTGCAGGTATCCACCTCTTTGGAGCAATGCCCCAACCACTGGCCCTCATGATC
>CAKZQX010000291.1 GCA_937141995.1 uncultured Chloroflexaceae bacterium
CGCGGCAGAAACCACGGAGGGTGTAGCCTTTGCGGGCCAGCATCTCGGGCAGTTCAGGGTTAATGCGTCGTATCATAGCGCGTCATATGCTCCATCTTATAGTAAAATGTAGGATAACATAGGACAACCTGAAAGTCCACTGTGGGGGGTGTCGGTGCTGCCACGGCGTGGCGGGATGCCGGCAGAGATTTCCGCTAGCGCGCAGTGGAATGCCGTAGGAGGGGGAGAGGAACTGGTCGAAGCGGGCGGTGGTTTCGGCAGTCGGGCGGGATGCGGGTGAGGGCAGGCGTATCCGGCGACGCACCATTCCCGGCCTGGCCCGACGCGCGCCACCTGCACGCGCCCGCCGCTGCAAGTGTGCTATACTCCAGCAAGCGACCGGAGCGACGGAAGGCACCCGTCCTCCGGCCATGGCCCTGGAATGGCCAGGGCTATGCCATGATAGCATAATGAGGACATGGCATGAACAACTCCCAGGAAGATCCCAATTTGCTTGGGCGGATGCTCAGGAATGCCGATCTGGTACGTCGGCGACTGGCGGAGGAAGCGGAAGCGGACCGGGCAGCGGCGGCACCGCCGCGTGCGCCAACTACGCGGCAGCAGCCGCGTGCGCCGACGCAGACAGCCCGGGCGGGTCCGTGGTTTGACGATGAGCCGCGCCCGGCGCCGGCCGCGCCGCGTGCGGCACGCCCGGCCGGGCACAGGACGCGCGCTCAGACGGGGGGATATACCCAGGCGCGCGCGGCGCCGGCGTACGAAGAGCCGGAGCGCCGGCGCGCATCCGTGCTGGGGCCACCCATCCCACGCACCTGGATCGACGAGTTTCTGCCGCTTCTGCGGGTGGCAGTGGGGGTCGCCTTCATCGCGTATTCCGGATATGCGACCGTCTTTCATATGGCGGCTGATCTGACCGGAACCGGCCTGCCGTTTGCCTATCGCTACCTGGTCAGTCTGGTCGCTGCCGGGATTATCGTGGTCATTGAGACGCTGACGAACGAACGTGTGCCCTGGGTGTACTGGCCGGTGCTGGTAGTTGATGTCTACTATACCTCGCGGGATCTAATTCAGTGGCTGCCGTGGCTCTTCACCGTGCTGCCGATCATGTTTCTGGCGCTACCGGCACTCGCTGCCTGGATCCAGATCAATATTGACCGCCTGCGGAAACGCTATGCGCTGCCGCTTATGAGCCTGGGGATCGGAGCACTCTGGGCTGCGCAGACATTTCTGGCGCAGATCGCGGTGCAGTTCGTTCCGGAGACGGGAGAGCAGTGGGCCGTTCGTATCATCGGATGGCTCACGATCGGCATAACCCTGTATATCGGCTATATTATTGCGCGCGCCGGCGAGGTTGCCATCCTGGGTGCGCGGCGGCGACATCTATCGGCGTAAGGATACGTACGCCCATGACAATGTTTTCCTGCGTGGGTGGAGGTTCTTATGGAAGCATTCTTGACATGGCTCGCCCTGTTCATTGGTATTCTGGGGTTCCTTTTCCTGGTCGGGCTGAACCATCGCCTGCGGCGGGGCTACTGGGTCTACCCGCCGGTGGCCCCCGATGAATACCTGGAGGATGATGTCCTGACGGACAATCGGGTAGTTGCACCACGGTATGTGGCCCCACGCCCGCGCGTGCAGGCAGCCCATCAGGAGGAATACCGCCCGTCGCCGGCTCCACCGGCGGCGGCCCCGCCGCTGCTCGCGCATGCACACTGGTGGCCGGCTATGCAGGATACGCCGGATGAACTGCCGCATGTTGCAGTCCTGGCCCCCACCGGCGCAGGGAAGAGCACCCTGATGGAAGCGCTGGCCCGCACGCGCGGCGGGCAGATCGTGGTGATTCAGCCGAACCGCAAACGCGGGGAGTGGGACGGTATCCCCGTGGCCGAGTGTGATGACGATGGGGGCTACACCGCGATCACGGCTATGCTGCAGGCGATCCGGGCGGAGTTTGCGCGCCGGGGCGGGGCGATGAAACATGGCGATCCCGGCCCCTGGCTGACTATCGTCTGGGACGAGGTACCCCTGACGATGCGCAAGCTCCGGGATATCGCGCCGGATCTGGTGATTGACCTGATCTCGGCCGGACGCCCCCGGAAAATGCGGGCCGTTCTTGGGTCCACCTCGGACCGGGTGGGTGCCCTGGGGTTGGAGGGATTTGGCGATCTGCTGTTCAGTTGTGCCATTATCCGCCTGGGCGCATTTGCGGTCCAGGTTGAACCGGTGACAGGGCGCGCAAGCTATCCGACCACGGTTGAGGTCCAGGGGAAAATCATCCCGGCTGAGCGTGGCCCGGTGCTGCACATGGCGCGCATGCCGGTGCATCCGGCGCGGCTCTGGACACCGACCACAGTCACTACTACCGCATTGGAACGCGAAGAAACGCTGCATGCGGCGCACAACGGCGGCACTACTCCTCCTCCTACGGTCGAGCCGAACGGGGGCAATGGGGCTTCCCTCGACACCGAGGTAGTAGTAGTAGCGCCCAAAGTGACAGCAGACGAGCAGGTACGGATTATCCGGGCGGCGCTGGCGGTGAAGGCCGAAGAGGGCCAGATCAACCGCAGCGAGGTCTGTCGGCGGGTATTCGAAGGGATGACCGGCGGGGCGGCCTATAACAAGGTCAAGGCTGTGCTGGACCGAGTAGTCATTGATTGAGGGCGCTGCTGCTGCGACACCCTGCCCGACTTGCCCTATGATCACTTGCCCATAGCCGGCCCGGTGAAGAGCACCGGGCCGTTTGTGTTGGACTCTGGGTCGTGCGCATGCTCGTAGCCATGCACTGCAAGGACATTATTGGTGGGATAGAGCACAGATAACAGAGGAACCCGGAACAACATGTGTCTGAAGTTCGGTTAACGGACAACTGGTTGTTCTTGCAACAGCCCGCTGGGGAAACCTGGCGGGCTGTGTGTATGTGGGAGACCCGTTGCGTGGTGTCCCTACAGCGCGGGGGGCGCGGTGGCGGTCTCACTGTCCAGCCAGTGCTGCAACGTCTGAATGGTGCTGTCGATGTCCTGCCGCAACTCGTCGTCGATGTCGGCGGCGAAGAG
>CAKZQX010000292.1 GCA_937141995.1 uncultured Chloroflexaceae bacterium
GCGTTCACCCGTACGCTCGGGTCCGACACCGTCACGCGAGCATATCGCGGCGCTACTTGATGTGCTGAAGAATCCGCAAGATCCCAACCATAACCGGACCATGGAGGAACTGGCGCAGATCGGCACGCCCGTTATCCCGGCGCTGAACGATTTGCTCAACCCGCAGCATCCCTGGCCGGTGGCCTACCGGGCCGCCGACGTGCTGGGGCGTATCGGGAGTGGCCGCGCAACCGGACCATTGATCCAGGCGCTACGCCATCCCAATAGCAATGTCCGCTGGAGCGCCGTCCACGCGCTGGCCCAGATTGGCGATCTGCGGGCGCTGATGGAACTCCGGCGCGTTGCTCAGGAAGATCAGGGCAAGACCAGTTGGGGCGAGTCGATTGCGGAGTCGGCCCAGAGTGTCCTGGATCAGATGCGCACCCAGAGCATGTGGGGTCAGAGTCTGGAACTGGTCAAGACGGCCATTACCAGTGTGCTGATGATCCTCGCGCTGATCCTGGCGTTTAGTGTTATCACAACCTTGCAGGGTGAGTTAAACCGTATCGACAATGCTGCGGCGGGGAATGTGCCGGCAGTGGCCGCAAATGCAAATGTACGCACGCCACTGCCAACAGAAACCCTCGATCCAACCGCGGTTCCGGCTGCCGCCGTCGATCCCGATGCCGCCGCACCAGAGGGAGAAGCAGCCCCGCCACCGGAACCCTCCAGCACGCCCACACCTGCGCAGAGTGGCGAACTTACCGGGCGCGTGCTGCAGGCGGCTAATGTGCGCCCCTTTCCCAGTGTCAACAACCAGCCGATCGGGTCGCTCAAACTGAATGACCAGATTATCTTCCTGGGGCGTACCCCCGACAGCCAGTGGTACCGCATCCGCCTGGAGGGGCGTTCGCCAAATGCGACGATTAACAACCCCGATGGCAGCGAGTCGGGTTGGATCTACTACAATCTGGTCACGGAACCCGAGGGCAATGTTCCGATTGAGGAGCTTGCTTCGCCTACTCCCACGTCGGCACCGTAGGGTACCGGCGGGAGTTGAGGCAGGTATGGGTGTGGGTCGGATTCTCCGCGCGAGTCAACAGCAGGTGGCTGCCCGCCGGCGTCACGGTGGGGTCAAGGCACTCCTACATAGGCCGGCGGGACTGCTGGGGGCCATGCTCCTGGGAGCGCTGCTGATTCTGCTGGTCTACCAGGTTCCCGCCACTCACGCTGTCGATATCGGCGGCTATGATGCCGCCTATGTACAGGGCTTCCACGATGCGCAGTTTGCCGCCACGCCAACCGGCATGCCGCCCTACCTCGCAGGTTCCGACGGCAGCGCGCGCTGGAGTCGTGAGCGCTCCTTTCTGCTCTTTCCCCAGGCCGGGTTGCCGGGCCATGTCACCCTGCGGCTGCGGGGCCGGCGCACCAAGGACATACCGCCACCCACGGTTGAAGTGTGGCTCAACGGACGGGAGTTGCTGGGAACTATTCAGACGAGCACCGCATGGGCTGAGTATGACTGCCCGATCCGGGGCGGGCTGCTCAAGGCCAACGATATTTTTCTCGAACTACGCGCCTCCACCACCCGTCTCCCCGGTGAAGAACGCACGGTCGGGGTACTGCTGGATCAGGCAACCTACCGGGTGCATGCCGGACCGGACGGCCTGATTCGGCCCTACCCGGCGCAGGTCGCCTATGGCGCGCTGGCAACCGGATTACTCTGGCTGCTGAT
Organism: uncultured Chloroflexaceae bacterium; assembly: GCA_937141995.1. Classification (GTDB taxonomy): domain Bacteria; phylum Chloroflexota; class Chloroflexia; order Chloroflexales; family Chloroflexaceae; genus CAKZQX01. Next base: position 1,715 of record CAKZQX010000292.1, read on the forward strand.
CGCAAGAACAGAGAACAAAGAACAGAGAACAAACCGGCGGAGGCAGCGCATCTGGTTTTTTGTTCTTTGTTCTTTGTTGACTTTGTTCTTTCTGGTTTTCTACCGGCTCCAGCCGCCATTCTATCCCTACCCGCTACGCCGATTGCTGCCCGGTATCAATCTGCTGCTGGCGGCGTTGCTGGGATTGCGTTATGGCCCGGCGCTGATCGCGCGTGTCCCGGTCCTGCCGGATCTGCTGGTTCCGGCCGGAGTGCTGCTCTGGCTGGGGGCGCTGCTGCCGGCTGCGCAGAATCATCTGACGCTCTCCGTTCCAGGGGTGGAAAATGACTTCCGCGTCTTTGCCACCCGCACCGATAACCTGGCGGAGGTTTTTCGCGCTGACGGCTTTTATAACCTGGGTTATCCGCTGCTGCTCTGGCTGGTACAACCCCTGACCGCCGATAATCCCTTTCTGGCGGCCCGGCTCGTTGCGGCGTTGAGCGGAGCAGTGCTGCTGCCGGCAGGCTCCTGGCTGGCGCGCAGTCTGCCGGCGCGGGTCGAGCCGTTGCGGGAACGTCAACTACATCGCCTGAGCGGGGTGTTGGCGCTGCTGATCCTGGCTCTGAGCCCGCTGGTAGTGCAGCATGCGCTCTACGTCGGCAGCGATATGCCCTTTGCCGCGCTGACTACGCTGGCCCTGACGCTGCTGGTTGCCGCCCCCGAACCGGCACCGGATGCCGGCAGGCGACCGTTAGCCCGGGTTTTTCTAGCGGGACTGGCGGCGGGATGCGCCTTTCTGGTGCGCCACCTGGGACTGCTGCTGCTGCCCTGGGGCCTGCTCGCCAGTCTGCTGCTCTTCAGAAGAAGCAAGCGTGACACAGGGTCCGGTACGCATCACCTTCGCTGGTTAAGCCGCTACGCGCTACCGCTGGCCTTCCTGTTCGGGTTTATGCTGGCCGCGCTGCCCCAACTGGTCGTGAATGTGGCGCAGACCGGGCAACCGCTCTACAACCAGCAGGCCAAGAATATCTGGCTGGCGGTGTATGGCAATATCGACTGGGGGCGCTGGGACGAGGTGCCGAACTCGATCCCGCCGGCGGAGATTGTGCTGCGCGATCCGGGGCGCTTTCTGGGCAACTGGTGGGCCAATCTGCGCGGCTTTGTCGGCACGGGGGCCGAGGATACCGGCGAGTTTGGGCGGGCGATCCAACTGCGGCTGTTGGGCTGGCCCGCAAACTGGCTGGCGGTCGCGGGGGTGCTGCTCTGGATCGGGCAGTTGCTGGTTGGTGATTGGCGCCGGCGGCAGATGCGTCTTCGGGCGTTGGTCGCCGCACCGCAGGCGCTGCTCCTGCTCTTTGTCGGATTGTATGTCCTGGCGGTGAGCATGGCCTTTATCCTGCCGCGCTTCTTCCTGCCGTTAGTGCCGATCTATGCCGCCGCCGCTGCCGGGTTGATTGTGTGGGTGATCGGCGACGCAGGACCGAGGACGGGGGACGGAAGACGAAAGACGAACGCATACTTCAAAATGCTGGTCGTGGGCTTGATTTTGCTAGTGCTGTTGTGGAGTGGATTTGGCATCGGCGCGCGCTATGTGCTGGAGCAGCAACCGGCGGATGAAGTTGCGGCGCTCCAAATGGTTCAGACGACGCTACCGCCGGATGCGCTTTTGCTGGCGCGTGTTCCCGCCGATGTACCGCTGGCGAAATATTCGGCGATTGCGCACCGGGTTGTGCCCTGGCCGGAGATATCTAACGATAGCGCGGCACTGGCGCGGGCGGCGGAACAGGGTGTCGCCTACCTGCTCTGGGATGCCAGTCTGGGAGTGCCTGCGCTGCCTGATCCGGACGCGACCCGCGTTGCGGTGGCGGGGGGCTATGAGCTTTACCAGTTGACGCTGCCCTGATATGCGAGGAGTGCAATGGCCGAGGGATTGACCTGCGGGCAACAACAACCGAAACCGCATACCCGCTCCTGGAAGCCGACACGGGTCGTTATCGCCTGGCATGCGCTGCTCCAGCGACGGCATGCGCTGCTGATTGCCGGATTGATGTTGCTGGGGCTGGCGCTCCGCCTCTGGTTTCTGTCGGTCAACGCACTCGATCCGCGCTTCTCGATGGCGGACGACGGCGACTACTACTACCGCGCGCAGCGCTTTGCGATCACCGGCCAGTATATCGACGACTTCTGGCT
>CAKZQX010000293.1 GCA_937141995.1 uncultured Chloroflexaceae bacterium
AGCGCCTGATCGAACGCCAGGATACCCATCTCGACAGTCTGGCCGAGCGGCAGCGCGAGGAGCGGGTACGCCGCATCATTGAGCCGATGCTGGCCGGGCACACGCTCGGTACCGTCCCGGAAGATGACCGGCAGTACCTGGTCGATTTAGGGTTAGCGCACCGCGATCCGGCCGGCGGTCTGGTGATTGCCAACCCAATTTATCGTGAGATTATCCCCCGGACCCTGGCCGGTGGTCCCCAGGACAGCCTGCCCCACATCCCAGCCACCTGGCTCACCCCGACCGGCGAACTCGACTCGCCGAAGCTCCTGGAGGCGTTCCTGGCCTTCTGGCGGCAGCATGGCGAGCCGCTGCTGCGGAGCGCGCCCTACGCCGAGATTGCGCCGCATCTGGTCCTGATGGCCTTCCTGCACCGGGTGGTCAACAGTGGCGGTACGCTGGAACGGGAGTATGCCATCGGCACCGACCGCATGGATCTTTGTCTGCGCTATGGGGATGTGACGTTGGGGATTGAGTTGAAGGTCTGGCGCGATGGGCGGAGCGATCCGCTGGCGGTGGGGTTGGAGCAACTTGACGGTTATCTGGCCGGGTTGGGGTTGACCAGCGGCTGGCTGGTGATCTTCGACCAGCGGAGCAACCAGCCGCCGATCGCCGAGCGCACATCCACCGAGGAGGCGACCAGCCCCGGCGGGCGGCAGGTGACGGTGATTCGGGCGTAGGCGCGGGGTGAAGTATCAGATCGTTCGGGTTGACATAACGGTGTCATGCCCTCAATACTCCAATGCTTCCCAGAACTGCTCGGCGATGACCTGGTGTCCCTGGCGGGTAGCATGAATATCGCCAATCAGAATGTGAGTGTAGCTGTAGGCATTGCCACCGTCAAACGGCGCGTAGGTATCGGCTACCGCCATACCGCGCTCTGCGGCAGCCGCACGGATAACCGCGTTGAGTTGCGCGACCCAATAGGCTTCGCTCCCGGCAACGGTTGGATCGCCACCGTATGGGTTGTAGTAGGTCATCACCGCGATATCGGCTTCGCCACCGGTCGTACGGCGCAACTCATCGAGGATAACATCCAGGTTCTGCCCGACTTCCGCAATCGTGGCGGCACGTTCGGCTGGTGTGCCGGCTGCGGCGTACTGCAGGTCATTCCCACCGATATCCAGCGTAATCGGACTGACCCGCCGCCCGGCGTCACGTTCACGCTCAATCAGCGTCAGCGCCTGGGGCAGTTGCCGCCGCAGGAATGAGCCACTGGTTTCCCCCGGTACTGCCAGGTTAACCAGTTCAATTGGGGCAGTGGCGGCCAGGCGCGCATGCAACAGCGCCGGATAGCTCTGCGTTGCCGGATCTTCCAGGAGCGCCCCCCAGGCCAGCGAGTCGCCCAGCGCCAGGTAGACGTCGCCGGGACCGATGGGGGTGTAGGCTGAAGTTGCGCCCGGTTGCCGGTTGATCAGCGCCACCAATCCAACGACCAGCAGCAGGGCCGGCAATCCGCTCACCAGCCGGCGCACCAGAACTTTCCTCACGTTCTGCCATCCTCAAAAGTAGACGTGTTACGCGGTGAATGTTCAACCCTGCCGCAGGCAAAAACCACCGTTATCAGGAGTAAACGGCCCGTTTGAACGCGCACCGCGTACGTCGTGTCAAATTACAAACTACGGAGGTATGTCAACAAAAAATATCAAAGCCCCTGCCCGTAGGCAGAGGCTTTGATAATCTTATCAGGGCATCACCGTGATGATGTCTTAGCGGACCTCACCAACGGTGATGCCCGTACGCTCGCTATTCTTCATGGGCATCACCTCCTTCATGCCTGGTCGGCTTGAGTTAATTTGTGACAGGAACAATATACACTATGCACGACACTCTGTCAAGGTGTCTGCGTTACAGAAATTGTCGGCGTGGTATTTTCCTCCGGCTCCGGTGTATCTGCGTCATCTGCCGCTTCCCCGGTCGGCGTTGGTGTGGTGGTCTCTTCTACTTCCTCGTCCTCAGTCTCCTCAGTTTCTTCTGGCGCGACGGTGTCCTCCGGTGCGGCATCTTCCGGTGCGGCATCTTCCGGTGCGGCATCTTCCGGTTCCGCGTCCTCCGGTTGGGGTGTTTCGACCTGCGGGGTTGCCAGGAGCGAGGGAATGATCAACTCCTGTCCCTCCTGGATATCGTTGGGATCGGTCAGGCCGTTGGCCACCAGAATCTCATCAATCGTTGTGCCGAACTCCTCGGCCAGCGCGCCCAACGTATCCCCTGGTTGCACCACATAGAGCCCGGCCGGGGTTGCGGTGGGCCGCAGTTCACCGGCAAGCACGGTGGCGGTTGCATCGATATCGAGCGTTGGCGCGGGGGTGATATCCAGCACGGCGGGGGAGGTGGGCAGATTGCGCGGCGGCGGTGACGGTGGCACGCAGGCCGTGGCGAGCAGCAGGACGGCTACCAGGAGCCAGCCGCAGTGTATACGGGAGCGGTAAAACCAGGTTCTCCAACGACTGGAACGACCGGTTGAATCTGATACCGGCGATTGCACGGCGCATCCTCCTCATCTGGACATAGCAGCACTCGATTGTAGCAGCGCCCTCCGCCGCTGTCAATTGATTTTGTCCGTATGGTGTAGTCCGCAGTCTGTACCTTATAAGACTTTTGTCGCTCAGTTGACACATGTTACGCGGGCGGTTCCAAACGAGGCGGTTGTCTGGATGAACGGCCCGATGCGCCTGCGGCAGCATGGTCCTTTTTCTGTCTTATCCCGAAAAATTTGCTTCCAGAGCAAATTTTTCGGGATAAAGATGGCTCCTTTCCAGGCTTTTTGGAAAACATGGGGTTCTCCGAGCCACATGTTTTCCAAAAAGGATGTTGTTTTCCGCCCTGCCGGAGGCAACATACTCTGCCACGTCAGTGACGGCGTAACGCGTGTCATTATGATACACCCGGTGAAAGGGTGAAAGGGCATTGGTTGCAAAAGCACTTTGGAAATGTTATACTGGTGTACAGGTTGGACACTATTGCCGGTGCAGCTTTCTGCTGTAAAGAGCGGAACGTTGGGGATAGCGCACTGCGCGAACGGGCTTAACCATCGTCCCGGAAGTTGATGTAAAGATATGTTCATCAAGATCCAAAACCAAGCAGTGTGTGGCATCCGGCGCAGGTTGTTGCGTATTCTACCGCTGGTATCACGATGATGAACACCAGGGTTAGACAAGTTCGACTGACTGCGTCAGTTCCAGTTGTCCAAGGTCTGGGAATGGCCGGCATGCAGGGTGCGTGTGCCGGGTTCCATGCGTTGTTGCCGGGGCAGGTGCTGAATGAGTAGCTGAGGGCTCTCCTTTCTATGCCGGCAGAAGGCATTATTTCTGATGGATGTGCTAAGAAAAGTGGGTATCCCCCACTTTTCTTGTTGTAGGGCGAGTAAGGGCTATGAAGAGTGATTTTTATACGGCCATCTCGCAGATCGCTGCGGAGCGGGGTATTCCCAAAGAGGCCATTATAGATGTTATGGAGAAAGCGTTGATTACCGCGTACCGGCGTACGTTGGGTAATAATCCGCCGCCGCTGGATGTGTCGGTTAAACTCGATCCGCAAACGGGTATGGCCCGCGTCTTTGCCGAGAAACAGGTGGTAGACGAGGTGTTCGATGACCGCTTTGAGATTGAGTATGAAACGGCCCGGCGCATTCAGCCCGATGTGCAGATGGGGGATACGATCTCGGTTGAGAGTACCCCGAATGACTTTGGGCGGATTGCCGCGCAGACGGCCAAGCAGGTGGTGCTCCAGGGCATCAAGGAAGTTGAACGTGAGTATATCTATGGCGAATACATGGATCGTGAGGGCGAGTTAGTCACGGCGACGGTCCAGCGTACCGCCAAGGGCAATATTATTCTGGAGATG
>CAKZQX010000294.1 GCA_937141995.1 uncultured Chloroflexaceae bacterium
CTCAGTGAGCGTTTCTGGGAAGAGACCGACTGGGTTGCAGGCGGCGAGGGGATCTAAGCGAACTGAAAACCGGGAAGCCGGAACGATGATAACATTTACTGCCGCGGCGGCCCAGGCGGTTGCCGCCCATGCGGAGTCAACCTACCCCGACGAGTGTGTCGGGTTGCTGCTGGGCCGGATCGAAGGTACGCACAAGCTGGTGCTGGAGACCCACCCGGTCGAGAACCGCTGGCAGGGCCAGGTAGCGCTTGCTGAGAGCGATAATGCTGAGTCACGCCGCGATCGCTTCTACCTGGATCCGCGCGACTATCTGCGGGCTGACCGGGCAGCACGCGAACGTGACCTGGACGTGGTCGGCTGCTACCACTCGCACCCCGATCATCCGGCGGAACCTTCCGGGCGGGATCTGGTGGGTGCGCAGGGTGTCGGCGGCGGACCGGCGTTTGCCTTTGTGATTCAGCAGGTGACCCAGGGGCAGGCCGCCGATCTGGCAAGCTGGCTTTTGCTGGACGAGGGCAAACGGTTTGAACAGGAGCAGGTAGAGATTACGGATTAGCGAGGAAAATTTATGGCAACAATTACTATTCCAACCGCCTTGCGCCAGTACAGCGCGGGCCAATCCCAGGTAGAACTGGAAGCGGGCACGGTCGGTGCGCTGCTCCGTGGACTGGTCGAGACCTATCCCGACCTGGGGCGGCACCTCTTCAATGAGCAGGGCAAACTGCGCAACTTTGTGAATGTCTACGTTGGCGACGAGGATATTCGCTATCTGGAGGGGGAAGCGACCGAACTGCAGAGTAACGATACGGTCAGCATTATTCCGGCGATTGCAGGTGGAAAGAGCTGAGAAATGGCACAGGATGTTACACTGAGCAATGAGGAGATCCGCCGCTACAGCCGCCACCTGATTATGCCGGAGGTGGGCATGGAGGGACAGCGCCGGCTGAAGCAGGGTCGTGCGCTGCTCATCGGCACGGGGGGGCTGGGTTCACCCCTAGCGCTCTACCTGGCGGCGGCGGGGGTTGGGCATATTGGCCTGGTTGATTTTGATGTCGTTGACGAGAGCAACTTGCAGCGGCAGATTGTGCATGGCACCAGCACCGTTGGTATGCCCAAGATTGAGTCGGCGAAGCGTCGGCTGCAAGATCTCAACCCGCATATTGACATTAGCGTCTATGAAGCGCAGGTCACATCAGATAATGCACTCGATCTGATGCGGCCCTACGATGTCATTGTTGATGGGACGGATAACTTTCCGACGCGCTACCTGACCAATGATGCTGCGGTATTGCTGGGCAAGCCCAATGTCTACGGGAGTATCTTCCGCTTTGAAGGTCAGGCGACGGTCTTTTATCCGAAAGAGGGCGGACCATGCTACCGCTGTCTCTACCCAGAGCCACCGCCACCGGGACTGGTGCCCTCGTGCGCCGAAGGGGGCGTGCTGGGCGTGCTGCCTGGCGTGATCGGGACGATTCAGGCAACCGAGGTTATCAAGCTACTGACCGGCATTGGCGAACCGCTGATCGGGCGGCTGATGCTCTACGATGCGCTGGGGATGCGCTTCCGCGAGTTGAAACTGCGCCGCAACCCGGAATGCCCAATCTGCGGCGAACAGCCCACCATTACCGAACTGATTGACTATGATGCATTCTGTGGAATACTGCCAGACGAGGTTAATGTGCTCGAGAGTCAGTATGAAATCACCCCGCGCGAACTGGCTGCACTGCTGGATCATACTGATCGCCCGTTCTTGCTGGATGTACGCAATTCCTACGAGGCCGACATTGCCACCATTCCGGGGACGGATCGGCTGATTCCCGTGGATCAACTTGTGAATTACATGAACCAACTCGACAGCGCACGCGAGATGGTGGTCTACTGCCGAAGCGGTGTACGCAGTGCCAACGCGGTCAATATGCTCAAGGGCGCGGGCTTCCGCAAGGTAAAGAATCTGGTAGGCGGCGTGCTACGCTGGTCCGATGATATCGACCCGTCGATGCCTAAGTATTAGTGCGACAACAAGATGTGTCATTCTGAACGCAGCGAAGCTTTTTATTGGCGCAACAAGAACTTCTTCACTCTGTTCAGAATGACGCCCGTACAATACCAGTCTAAAATAGAAGTACTGATCCAGAGAAAGCTGTGCTACTATATTCATATAATGTGATACGCCGTACAAAAGGAGAGGTCAAAGGTTATGGTGACAGAGGATATGGTACGAGCCGCGCTACAGAATGTGATCGACCCCGAAATCGGGATGGATATTGTCAACCTGGGCCTGATCTATCGGGTGGATGTCATGGAAGAGGGCAAGAAGGTTGACATCGATATGACGCTGACCACCCCGGCATGTCCGGCGGGTCCGCAGATCCTGAATCAGGCCCGGAGCGAGGTGCTGGCGCTGGGTGATGTCTACAAGAACCTGGAAGATGTGAATATCAACCTGGTCTGGACGCCCTTCTGGAACCCGTCGATGATGACCGAAGATGCTCGCGAGGAGCTAGGGTTCTTTTAATTCCCACTGGATGCGCCCGCAAAGACGGTTGACGCTACAGTCTCCCACCGGAATGCTTCCAGATATGGAGCGATCCGGTGGGAGGTTTTGTTTAAGCATACATTCCCCCACCGACTCCCTTTCTAAGCACCATTCTCGGATGGCTGGGCCGCGGCATGCAGTAGTTGTTCCGCCGCAGCCTGGTCGGGTACCTGCTGTACGGCCACGATCAGGTGGCGCAACTCTGCCAGGCTGGGTACCCGGCGGATATCGCGCATCAACACGAGGGGCGCAGTGGGAAAGCGCACCAGTAGCGTGTCCTCAAGCATCTGCTGCAACTCCTGGCGAAATTGCTCTTGCTGCCGGCGGAGTTGCTCTTCTTCCTGCTGCCGGCGGAGTTGTTCTTCCTGCTCTCGTAGCTTTGCCTCGTACATCTCGCGCAATTCTGCTTCGCGCTCCTGCATCAACAGATCAAATAGTCCAGAGCTCATCAGTTTCTCCCTCCCTACCAGATGCATAAATCGCTGTGGTTGCAGAAGTGGCTCGGCAAAGGTACCCAGAATTGATAGCAGATCACTCTGCTGTGTTAATGGTGCCTGCTGCACCACCAGGCGGGCGGCAGCCTCCACCAGAGAGGCATCGGCATTCCGCATCAGAAACTGTCTGAAAAGGGTTTG
>CAKZQX010000295.1 GCA_937141995.1 uncultured Chloroflexaceae bacterium
GCCGCCACGACTGGGCCGATACCGGGAATGGTCAGTGCGCCGATGCCGACCATAATGCCCCCGACACCGCCAAAGATCGTTCCCGCCAGCGCGCCGAGTCCTGCTGTTTCTTCGGGCAGGCGATCCTGATCCCGCTTCAGGTAGGCGGCATGTTCACCCGAGGCATCATTTGTGACCAGGCTGATATCGTTCGCCTGAAATCCGTTCTCCACCAGATCTTGCATCGCATTCCGGGCTTCTTCAAATGTATCAAAGAACCCAACAACTGTTTTTGCCATTGATTGCCTCCTTCAGGACTGCCTGCGGGCATTCCTGTACAAGCAAGTACCGGCTCTGGCACTTCTGCTATATTCTTCGCAAGATCAGTGCCATTATGCGGTAGCAGTTTAGACCTGTTGCCTGATCAGGCGAGCGACAGGTTTCATTTGCGATAGTGTGACTTTTTTGATTTCTTTTTTAGAAGAAAATTTTTGGCTAGAAAATTTTTAGAAAAAATACATTTATTATTATGCCAGGTGCTTCCGGCACAGATATTGCTGCACCGATTGTCTGATCCGGGCAAAGTGAGGAGGGCAACCATTATGTATATCCAGGCGCGCTACTTCATTCGTACGGCGTTGATCTATTTACTGATTGCTTTTCTGGTTGGTGGGTTGGTGCTGATCAACCAGGGACTACAACTGCATAACCGCATTGGTGTGCTGCTGCCGGTGTTCTACCATCTGCTGATGGTCGGCTGGGCAACGCAGCTTATCTGCGGTGTGGCGCTCTGGATGTTTCCGGTGTACTCCAAAGAACAACCGCGTGGTGATGAGCGCCTGGGCTGGTTTACCTATGGCACGCTCAATGTCGGGTTGCTCCTGCGCGCCTTTTTTGAGCCGCTGCATATCTGGGTAGGTGGGTGGGGCTGGACGCTGGCACTCTCGGCGCTACTGCAAGTGTCGGCAATCTGGGTCTTTGTTATCGCAATCTGGCCGCGTGTCAAGATCCGTTCTCGTAAGGGATAAGGCATCGGATTGAAGTTTTTAGATCAGGAGCAGCGGTATGCCACGGTTGAGTCAGGTGATGATTCGTACGGCGTTGATCTGGTTAGGGGTGGGGTTTACGCTCGGTGGGTTGCTGTTGTGGCATCAAGGAGTGCCGCTGTCGCCCTGGTTGTTGACGCTCCGGCAGGCCCATGTGCATATGCTGTTGGTGGGGTGGACGGTGCAACTGGCCTATGGCACGGCATTCTGGATCTTTCCGCGCCTTGATGCGCGTGGTACGCGGGGTGATGTTCGGCTGGTCTGGCTCTGTTATGGAATGCTCAATGGCGGCGTGCTGCTGGCGGCGTTGTATGATCTGGCGCGGGTACTGGTGGGCACCGGCGGGATCGGGGTTATGCCGGTTCTGGCGGGGTTGTTGTATCTGGGTGCGACGATTGCCTTTCTGGTGAATGCATGGCCGCGCGTAATCTCCTTCCGCACACTGCCGCGCCCGGAATAACGCGGGTTCTTAGAGACTGTCTGAAAAGATGATGCGCGTCGGTCCCACGGCATGCGGGGTGC
>CAKZQX010000296.1 GCA_937141995.1 uncultured Chloroflexaceae bacterium
GATAGGCAAATGTTGTGACATAGGCCTTTAATAGTTGAGCCTCATAGAGAGCGCGTGCTGCATGTTCGACATGCGGGGTAACACCCGGATGCGAAAACACTATCGGCAACGGTGAGACAGCGACCGGTTTGTTCATCAAGTTGCACCCGTTTTGTTTCAAGCCGCCTGCTGGCGCCTGCTCAAGACCGATTGATAAAGTGTGAGCATCTCATCAGCAACTGCCCCCATCGTGCGTGGTGGGCGAACCGCAGCACGGAGGCGGTACAGTAAGGTGGGATCTGTTGCCAGGCGATGCAGCGCAGCTGCCCAGGCCTTAATATCGTTATAAGGAACCAGCAGTCCATTGACATCGTGATTGACTAACTCGGCGATACCGCCCAATTGCGAGCCCAACACTGGTATGCCGGACGCAAATGCTTCCAGGACAACCAGCGGGCCGGTTTCTAGACACTGCGATGGCACTACCAGCAGATCATAACTGCCAAGGGTTGCCACGACCTGGTCATTTGGTATCATTGGCAAAAATCGAATCCGTGGGTCATTCTGAGCTAGTTCAATCATTTGCTTTTGATAGACCTCACTACTCGTGGTTTGCATGATACTATAGAGATCAAGGCTAAGAGCGATATTTGGAATCTGACGAAGCGCCTTGATTAGAATATCGCAACCTTTGATGGGGGCAATACGGCCAAGAAAGGCGATCCGCAGAGGTGGTTGCTCAGGTGTTACCGGCATACTCCTGCGAACCGGCCCGTTTGTAGCAGATTGATCCCAGCTAATCCCATGGGGTGAAACCATAACCTTCTCCGGAGCAACCCCATTCGCAATCAATAAGTCGTGTGTCCATTGACAAAGTACGACAATGTTCTCAGCATAACTCATCAAGGTATGGAACGCAGCATGCCCCTGATCGAGCAGTTCGGTCATACGTATTGCTGTCCACAGGCTACCACCGTCACCGAGCACAGCCAGCTTTTTTCCAAGCGCAACCGGCGTATGGCCAACCAGCAAACTAGCGACTCGGGGCAATCCACGGTAATGCAATACGCAACTGGCACAGGTATGCAAACGCAAAACACCATCACAGGGTAGCTTGCCCCAGCGCATGAGCGTACCCCGCTGACAACTCACTCCCGGAATGTGATAGGTAAACACGAGCGGAATATTGCGTTTACGGATTTGTTCAAGCGAACGCAACGCTGTGGCCCGTGTAAAAGTATGCAAATGAACAATATCCGGCTTCTCAGCATCCAGAATCTGCGCCAGACCGGCAGCGGCCTGTACATCGCCGGCTCCATAAACCTCGTGTACATCGTTGAGTGTTTGGGCAGGTGTAAATCTATATACTCGCAGGTTTTTGTGAGAATACGGCGTGCGAGCAATGGGTGAAGGGGCAGCAATTATAATCTGTTCCCCGCAGGCCATTTGCTGGTGAGCCAGTGCTTCAACATATACTTCAGTACCGCCGACCGGGTCGGGTGGAAAGCAGAAGGGAATATGCAGAATTTTCATACAAGCCACGAGTGCTTCCAGGGACGTATCTGTCGTAGTACATGCCGGGCCTGGCCGACCAATAGGCGTGCATAACGAATGCCCATTATTCGATTGGCGAACGCCAGGCGATACAAATGTGCTGGAGGTCTATTCTTGCTTAATCGTATGACTGCCTGATAGCCGGCCGCGAAGAGCGATGCATCTATATCAAAGCCAACGTAAGCGACATAGCTATAGACACGAAGAAGGGCGGCACGGTGTTCAGAATGTATTCCGCCATACCGCTTCCACCATCCCTCAACCTCAATTGCATTGCGGAAAATATCACGATGAAAGGCGACTGGATCGCGGCGGGAAACAGAAGCGCCGCGATGCACTCGGTACCAGGCCATCAAGCCAGGACTATAGACGAAGCGCCCACCGTGTAAAGCACAATCCAGGGCAAAGCGGGCATCCTGAATAACCGGTAGATGCTCCTTCCATCTACCAACACGTTCAACAATGCTGCGCCGGAAGAGATAGGCGGCCGGCGGGCACCAGAAA
>CAKZQX010000297.1 GCA_937141995.1 uncultured Chloroflexaceae bacterium
CCCGCTCCGCCAGGGCTGCATCGTCCGTTACCACTGCGCCGCCGTCGCCGACTGCGCCGAGGTTCTTCGTCGGGTAGAAGCTGAAAGCGGCACAGGTGCCCCATGCTCCCGCCTTACGCGGTTGCCCCGTAGCATCCGCAATCCACGCCCCATGCGCCTGTGCTGCATCCTCCACCACAGCCAGACCGTATCGCGCCGCAATTGCGGTTATCGCGGGCATATCCGCCGGCCGCCCATAGAGATGCACCGGCAGAATGGCCCGCGCGCGTGGCGTGATCGCCGACTCAAGCCGGCGTGGGTCCAGCGTGTGCGTGGTCGGGTCGCTATCAACCAGAACCGGCCGCGCGCCGGCCTGAAGGATCGCCATCACCTGGTAGTTGCCCGCATTGGCAACGGTAATAACCTCATCGCCGGGACCGATCTTCAGGGCGGCCAGCGCCAGGTAGAGCGCATCGGTACCACTTGCCACCCCAACGGTGTGCGCCACCCCACAGTAGCGCGCAAACTCCTGCTCAAAGGCGCGGACCTCTTCACCCAGAATATACCAGCCACCCGTCAGCACACGCGTCATGGCCGCCTCAAGTTCGGGGCGGCGTTGGGCCTGCTGCCGCTGCAGATCGCCAAACGGCACAGATATACCGGTCATCGAAGCAGCCTACACTCCCTGTGCATCTTCGCGCGGTTTGTCCTGGTCAATCCGGCTGCTGAGCCACTGCGGGATCAGGCTCAACGCATCCGGATGAATGCCATGGCCGATGGGATATTCGCGGTAGGTCAGTTGCACCGGCAACGTTTCCAGGTAATCGCGGATACCCTGTCCACCCTCCACCGTGATCAGATCATCTTCAGTGCCATGCATCACCAGGAAATCCAGGTGCGACAGGCTGTCGGGCTGGACACGCGGCAGCACCTTCTCATCAAGGTAGCCGCTGGCGACTATGGCCCCGGCCACCAGATGCGGAACCGTCAACGCCAGGTTCAAACTCATCACGGCACCCTGGCTAAACCCCAGCAGGTAGAGGCGACGCGGGTCGGTACCCAGACGGCCCGGCAGGTCGCCAATAAAGTTGGTCAGGACTTCAAGACTTTTCGCACGAGTCGCATCATCCGAAATCAGGTTGCCGGGGACACCATAGAGATAGTACCACCCGAAGCCAAATCCAACATCGAAAATAGCCCGGGCGCTGACGATATGCAGGCGTTTATCCAGGTAGGGCGAGAGGCCCATCAGATCATGCTCGTTGCTGCCGAAGCCATGCAGCAGCAGCAGCAGGGGCGGTGCATCCTCGTGTGGTATTTGCGGCGGTCGTTCTATTGTGTGAACGGTCGTCATGAAATACTATCCCTTTCTAATGTGCTGAGGTGTTGCATGACACGCTACCATTCAAAGCGCAAAATGCAAAGTTCAGTCCGTCTTATGGAATGATCAGTTCCTGCCCGACGCGTAGCGCATCGGCTTCTTCCGGCGTCAGGTCATTGGCCTCCAGGAGCGCTTCCACCGAGACATCAAACTGCGCGGCAATACTGCGCAATGTATCACCCGGCTCGACGGTATAGGTCCGGGGTTCCGGTTCAGCCGGCGGTTCCGGTTCCGGCGTGGCGCTGGGTGGCTCCGGCGTGGCGCTGGGTGGCTCCGGTGTGGCGCTGGGTGGCTCCGGTGTGGCGGTAGCGGTAGCTGCTGCCGTTGCCGTGGCAGCGGATGTACCCGTTGCGGTTGTTGTAATGCCCACCGTTGCCGTGGCGCTGGTCACAACCGTCGCGGTTGTCGTTGTCGTTCCACCAACTGATGCCGTCACAGTGGGAGTGACCGGCGTAGACGTTACGACAACGGGCAGCGTCGGCGCAGGTGCGGCGGTCACGGGTGGCAGTTCGGGCGGTGTAACCGGCATGGCCGGCTCGGGTTGCGTGGCGCTAACCGGCCCGGTGAAGGGCAACAGCAGTTCAAGATTACCCACGCTCAATTTTTCCACATTACTGAAGGCCAGCACCAGCACGCTGACTATCGCCAGCAGAAAAAACGCCGCAGATCCCCGGATCAACTGCACATCCGCGAGCCGGTTGCCCAGCAAGAAGCGCAACGCCAGCACGCCCAGCACCGGGACAATCAGGGCGCAGACCAGCAGCGTGTAGACCAGAACCTGCGACATAGTTAACGCTCCACTATCTTTGCCACGGTGACACCTTCTCCACCGGCCTGTCCGCCACTCGTGTGCGACATCACCAGCGGGTGGCCCGTCAGCACATCGCGCACAACCTGCCGCAGTGCGCCGGTGCCTTTGCCATGCACCAGGCGTACCTCCGGCAGGCCCGCCAGATACGCATCATTCAGGTACCGGTCGAGTTTATCCGTAACTTCGGACGTACGCCAGCCGCGCATATCCAATGACATCGAGACATCCGGCGCGGCGGGAATATCGATGGAACGCGGCGCGCGGTAGCGCTCCCGGCGTTCGGTAGCGGCGTCACGCTTTGCGCGGCGCAGCTCATCCAACCCGACATGCATACGAAAGCCACCGACCTGCACATCGGCCGTCTGATCTTCCTCGTCGATAACCACAATCTCCCCATTCAGCCCGATGGAGCGAACCAGCACCGTGTCGCCCACCTGAAACGGGCGCGGCATGTCCGGGGCAGCACGGACGGTCGTCGCGGGCGCGGGTTGCGCCTTGCGAGCGGCCGTCTGCGCCTGCTCCTGCGCGGTCTGCATGCGCTGCTCAGCCTGTTCCAGCCACTGGCGCGAGAGCGACACACTGCGGAACTCATCCCGCAACCGCCGTAGTTCTCCCCGCACCTCGCGCAGTTCATCCTCAAGGTTCTGCCGGGCCGCCTCCAGTTGCGCTTCGCGGGTAGCCTCAAACTCATGCAGTTCATCGGCCAGCCGGTCGCGGTACTTCTCGGCGTCGGCGCGTAGCTCTTCGCTACGCCGCAGTTCGACCGCGGTAGCCTCCCGCTCCTGATGGATCTGGGCCAGCAGATCTTCCACCTGAATATCCTCGCGGGCCATGCCGCTGCGTGCGCGTTCAACCAGCGTGCTATCCAACCCCAGACGTGCCGCGATGGAAAGCGCATTCGAGCGCCCCGGCAGGCCAATCGTCAGGCGGTAGGTTGGAGCCAGCGTTTCGACATCAAACTCAACCGAGGCATTCTGCACACCGGGCGTGCTGTAGGCAAAGGCTTTCAGTTCGGCATAGTGCGTTGTCGCAATGCCCAGGCAACCCCGCTCCAACAGGCGCTCCACGATGGCGCGCGCCAGTGCCGCGCCTTCCACCGGATCGGTTCCGGCCCCCAGTTCATCCAGCAATACCAGGGTTGCCGGTACCGCCGGCTGCGTAGCAGTTATCAGGGAGTCAACCGCTTCCAGGATGTGAATAATCGTAGTCATGTGGGAGGAGAAGGTACTGAGGCTCTGCTCAATGCTCTGCTCATCACCAATATCAGCAAAGATCTGCGTAAAAATCGGCAGACGGGAAGGCGCATTGGCCGGGATCTGCAGCCCCGCCTGGGCCATCAGTGCCAGCAGGCCCACCGTTTTGAGTGCCACGGTTTTACCACCCGTATTCGGGCCGGTAATCAGCAGCAGTTGAAACGCGCCACCCAGCCGGATATCAATCGGCACCACCGTCCGCTGATCCAGCAGCGGATGGCGCGCAGCAGCCAGCGCAAGCACGGACTCGTCCGCAGCGCGGCTCACCTGACTATTTTGCGTGTTGACTAACTCCGGGGCCACACAGCGTAGTTCCAGCGCATACTTCGCCTGGGCAAACGCCAGGTCAAGCAGGGCCAGTGCCTCAACCCCGCCCATAATTTCGGGGGCCGCCGCGCCGACCTGCTCGGCCAGCGCCGCCAGAATGCGCGCGACCTCGTCTTCCTCGGCCAGTTGCAGTTCACGCCAGCGGTTGTTCAATTCCAGGGTTGCCAGCGGCTCGATGTAGAGCGTCGCACCACTGGCAGACTGGTCATGCACCACGCCGCGAATCGTGCGCCGCTGTCCCGCCTTGACCGGCACAACATATCGCCCGTTGCGCACCGTGATGATCGGCTCTTGCAGCGCGGGCGCAAACTGCGGCGAGTGAAGCAGGTTCTGCAACCGCTCCTGCAGCCGCTGAAATGCCACCCGCACCTCCCCCCGAATACGGCTCAGTGTTGAACTGGCGCTATCGAGCACACTCCCATCGTCGTCAATGGTCCGGGCGATCTCCTCTTCGAGGGTGGGCAGTTGGGGCAGATCAGCGGCGATCTCGCCAAGCAGGGGGAACTCTTCCGGATCGAGCTTGAAGAGGAGCCCCCGCAACCGGCGCATACTCTCCAGCGTTGCGGCAATTTCGAGAAAGACCCCGGCCTCCAGCGCACCCCCCCGGGCGGCGTGGCCCACAACCCCACGGATATCCCGCGCACCACCGATAGTGGCATCGGGATGCAGATCCAGCAGGCGTCGCGCCTCGCGGGTTAACTGCTGCCGCTGGACAACTGCCGAAAACTCAGTGCTGGGGAACAGATTTAATGCCAGTTCGTGTGATGCCGAGAATGCGGTATACCGGGCGAGTTGCGCGCGGATCTTCGGGAATTCCAGGGTTTCAAGCGTTTGTTCAGCGATTGACATAGAGGCAGAAATAGTACCTTTATCGTTGCGAAGGTATCAGCAAAATGCGTTCGGCGGCTGCCGGTAAGATCGGGTTAATCAGCGCATACGTTTCGGGCAGGATCACCCGTGAAAAGTAGTTCAGCAGGAATGAGTTGCGCACACCCCGCCCCAGTGAGCCCATAAAAGGCCAGCTAATATCTTCCGCCCCGGCCACAACCATGATATCCCAGAGCAAAACCGAAAAGATGCCGATAAATAACCCGGCCATAAGCACACCGAGCAGCACCCCCCCAAAACGATCCACGTACTGGAGTTGTCCCGGCATTTTGGCGTAGCGAAATGTGTAGATTCCGGCAACTGTCAGCAGAATAAAGCTGATCATCAAGACGAGCGCGAAGCCGACATAATCGGCAGTGATGCGATCAGTGCCGAAGCGCCGGATAAAAAACCCCGCCACAACGGTGAAGTAGACACTCGACAGCACAACACTCAGGTAGAATGCCACAAACACCACTGCCAGACGAATCATCCCCTGGAAAAACCCAACTGCCAGCATACCGATCAGAAGTAAGAGGAATAGTCCATCGATGAAGTTCACGAAAAACTCCTTCAGGTACGGCAACTCAGTAACTTCGATGGTTGCGCGGGTAGCATCTGCCCCGCTTCAGCGACTGTCGCCGACTCTGTTGCATTACACATATATCGACTGGAGCACTGGCTCAAGCTGCTGATCGCCTCATCTATGCAAAGCAATAGCGCATTATTGTACCATACCCGGCAACCATGTGCGGCAGAATTGTCGGGAACCGGGATGAAGCACGACCTGTCACCGGGCAACTGTTCAAAGTAGCGTCATAATCCCGGCCTATTATAGCATCATTTCCCCGGCATCTGCGCCTGGTAAGAACATAACGCCCGATGGCTGATACCATTCTCACTCTACCACGCGTTACGCGGTCGGTTCCAAACCAGGCGACTGCCGGGACAACCGGCCCAATTCGCCTTTGGCAGGGCGGAATGGGCCATGCTTGTCCCGGAACAAGACACAAACGTACCATCTGCCGGTTCAATGACCGCGTAACGTGTGTCATTCCGACACTGGCGAAGCACGATTCGCCACGGCTAGAGCGGCGTGCTATACTGACTCTGGTATGTCACATTCCTACACAGGGTACACGCAACGCCCTATTTCATCACAGCACCCGGATCATGTGGGTAGAAGGGAATAGTATTGTTATGGATACCCGTGAGCGCCGCCAACTTCGCAAACTCGCCAAAGAGATGAGTGAAACCGGCGATATGGAGCAGTATGTGCTTGCCAGTGGTTGTATTGAACTGCTGGATTATCTTGATGCACTTTTACAGCGCGAGGAGCCCGAAATACCGCAGGAGGCAACTGCTGCACCTCCAGCGGCGACTGAACCGGCCGCAGCACCCGATCCGGATATGGTGCCGGTGACATGCTGGTGCCGTGGTGAGCAACTCTGGCAGCGGCGCTGATCCGCTTTTGGATTTTGCAGAAGGAACGCCGGTATGCACGAACAGTCGCCGCAGGAAGTGCTGGATCTGGCCCGGCAGCGTATGGCATTGAACCGCCGGCAGGAGCAGACCCGGCAGACCCAGGAGCGCCAGACCCGCGACCAACCCTGGCGCATACTCTGGATCAGCGTCATGGGTATTTTGCTGCTGGTCCTGCTTGTGCCGCCCGCTCCCCTGGATTGGAAGATGTATGCGGTGGTGCATGGACTGGTGGCGCAGCAGCATAACATGTTTCTGGGAGGCATGCAGTTCCCGCTCTGCGCACGGAATATCGGAATTTATAGCAGTTTCCTGGTGACAATCGCCTGCCTTTGGGCAATGGGGCGGTGGCGTGCCGGACGTATCCCGCCCCGGCCGCTCATGGGCGTGTTGATTGCGCCGGCACTGATCATGGTTGTGGATGGATTTAACTCGATGTTTGCGGAGTTGGGCCGACCCCATCTCTACCCGCCCCACAATGCGCTGCGCATTATCACCGGCATCGGTATGGGAACGGTGATGGCGATTGCGATTCTGCTGGCCTTTAACTATGGTCTGCGCCAGGATACGGAACGGCAGCAGCGGGTTGTGGCAACCTGGCGCGAACTGGGGCTTATTCTAGGGCTTAACCTGCTCATTCCGGCAGCCATCTATGCCAATCTGGACGTTCTTTACTGGCCGCTGGCAACGCTGGCCTTTGTCGGCATTCTGAGCGAACTCTATGTTGTCAATGTATTGATGGCCGGTATGTTGATGGGCTATCGGCGCTCAATTACCCATCTGGCGCAACTGGCGCGACCGGCGACAGTTGCATTTATCCCGGCATTCGGTCTGGTGGCATTCCTGGCCCATCTGCGCTTCTGGCTGGAAGGGTATGGCCTGTTCGTCGGATTTTGAGCAATCGGGGCGGCGCATCAGCAAGTGATGCGCCGCCCTGATGCTCTAATCCGACACGAGTTTCAGAGACTGTCTGAAACTCGTGTTGTGCGTCGGTCACATGGCATGCTGGTTGCCCAGATACACCGGACAGCGCCCCAGGAGTCCCGGCGTCAGCCGGGG
>CAKZQX010000298.1 GCA_937141995.1 uncultured Chloroflexaceae bacterium
CCGGTGTGTGGCCGGAACCGGCTGACGCCGGGACGCCTGGGGCGCTGTCCGGTGTATCCGGGCAACCAGTATTGACGTGTGACCGACGCGAGCCACCTTTTAAGACAGTCTGTAAGCAGTATCGGGAGATCTCCAGTGCTTGTCAAGATCAGGCGCGTGCGTTTCAATATCCGGGCAAAAGTCTGGTACAATGCGCCAATCCGGAACCCTGCCTATACCCGTCTGGCGCAGCATCCACCCATACCCGCGGCCAGATGACCGGAACGGTGCATGTCAACGGGCAGGATACAACCACGCTCTCCGTGGCGGATCTCTCCGCCGGCGTCGGGTTGGTCTTCCAGAGCCCGGAGTTGCAACTGGTCATGTCCACGGTGGAGGAAGAATGCCTGGTCGGACTGTTGAGCCAGGGCATGCCTCGCCGCGAAGCCCGCAGCCGCGCGCAGGCCATGCTGGAGCGTGTGGAGATTACCCACCTGGCCGGTCGCTCGCCGCAAGCGCTCTCCGGCGGGCAGAAGCAGCAGGTTGCCATCGCTGCCGTGATGGTGACTGCTCCCGACGTGCTGGTGCTGGACGAGGCGACCTCCGAGCTGGATGCGCTGATGGTGCAGAAGATCTTCAGTATGTGCGCCCAGTTCAACCGCGAACTGGGCACAACCATCCTGCTGGTTTCCCACGAGATGGAACTGCCGGCACGCTATGCGCAACGCCTGGTGCTGATGGAGGGTAGGCGCATCATTCTGGATGCGCCTACCCGCGCGGCGCTAAAGCAGCCTGAAGCCTTCCGCCACGCCGGGGTGAACCTGCCGCAGGTGACGCAGTTTGCCCTGGCGCTCGATAGTCGTATCACCTGGCCCAATTTGCCGCTGACCGAGGAGGAGGCGCTGCCCACGACCGGCGAATGGCCGGCTCCCCCAGGCTGATCCGCCGCACCCGCCGGAGCATGCCACGCCGCTGATCCAACTGGAGTTTGTGCTGCTGGTTGGCGGGTGAACGCATTGGTAAATTCGGCGAGGGAGGTAAGCTATGCCAGACATTCAGCGAACTTTTTCCGGTGCGCCCTGGGAGGCGCAGGTGGGCTATTGCCGCGCGTTGCGGGTAGGTCAGCAGATTTATGTAACGGGTACCGCGCCCGTAAGTGACGCCGGCGGCGTGGTTGCACCCGGCGATGCCTACGCCCAGGCCCGTCGCTGCCTGGAGATTATCGAGGGTGCCCTGCACGCTCTGGGGGCGGAGATGCACTGGATTGTCCGCACCCGCATGTTTGTCACCGACATCAGCCGCTGGGCCGAGTATGGCCAGGCACACCAGGAGTTCTTCGCCGCGCATCCGCCCACCACTACCATGGTTGAGGTGAAATCGCTGATCGACCCGGCTATGCTGATCGAGATCGAGGCGGATGCGGTTGTCCCCGACGCCTAGGAGCGCAGGATAGCGTGACGAATTTTCGCGTACCTCCATCCTGCGCCCGTCAGCATCCGCCATTCCCGGCGTTGTCACCATCCCCAGGTGCCGGCGCTCCCTTTGAAGGGACCAACGATATCCTGCGTCACCCATCCGCCATAGAAATCGCCCGGTTGGGCCTGGACCTGTTCGCCATCCACGTAGCAGGCATCCATCAGGCCCGGGTAGAAGGTGATGTACTCCTTGAGCGCGGCAAAGGCCGGGGTAGGGTTTGGGTAGAACCAGGCCGCCTCAGTCGCGTGTTTTTCACCGACAACGATGTTGTAGTAGGCAGCCCGGCCCTTCCACTCGCAGAAGGTCGTGCGTGAACTGCGCTTCAGGTATTCCATCTGGATATCATCAACAGGAACGTAGTAAGTTGGCGGGTGGCTGGTTTCCAGTACCCGCTTTGCGCGGTGCGTATCCGCGATAACCACGCCGTTGAAGACCACCTGAATATGCCTGGACGAGTCCTCCAGGCGCGGCGGGCGGGGATAATCCCAGACCGACTCCTGCCCTGGCCCCGGTTCCATCCGCTCTGGTCGCATTGTTCATCTCCTTGCTATGCGTATACCCTGGCCTAATACCTGTCAGATAACCGGACGTACGCGGTAAGCGTGCAAACCGGACGTTTGACCCGATGGGAGCCCGATTCGCCGGCGGCAGGATGGTACGGTTTGATCCTTTTTCACAAACATGTTGCACTACATGCAACATGTTTGTGAAAAAGGATGGTCGGTTCCGGCCGCTGCACACTGCTA
>CAKZQX010000299.1 GCA_937141995.1 uncultured Chloroflexaceae bacterium
AAGCCGTTCGAGTTCGTCCGTCTGCGCGGCAAGTTCGGGCTCGAGAAGATCGGCCGGACGGCAGGTGACGGCTGTGGACCGGGACGACATCCGGCTGGCGCTGGCCGCGGCCAATGCTGCCGCGCTGGGGCCGGCGGCGCCGATAACCTTTGTTCAAGCCGATCTGCTGGTTGATCCACCCCCACCGGCAGATGCGCTCTTCTGCGATCCGGGGCGGCGCAGCGCCGGCCGGCGGCGCTTTCGGGTGGAGCAGTACGAGCCGCCGCTGGCGCATGTGCTGCGCTGGCGGGAGCGGACTCCGGTGCTGGCAGTGAAACTTGCTCCCGGCGTTGATCTGGCGGAATTAGCAGCGGTAGACGACTGCGAAGTGGAGTTTGTCTCGCTGAATGGCGACCTTAAGGAGGCTGTGCTCTGGTGTGGCCCGCCGGCAACAACCGCGCGGCGCGCAACCCTGCTTCGGAGTGCAACTGCCGGTGCCTGCGAAGGAACCAGCGTTACCCTGACTGCCGACCCTGCGCGGAGCCCGACACCATTGGCCCCGCCGGATGCGCTGCTCTACGAGCCGGACCCGGCAGTGCTGCGCGCCGGACTGGTGGGTGAAGTGGCGGCCCGCCTGGGTGCGGCGCAACTCGACCCGGATATCGCCTACCTCACCGCGCCGGAGTTACAGACGACACCGTTTGCGCGCGCCTGGCGCATCCTGGAGTGGTTGCCGTTCAACCTCAAGCGGCTACGCGCCCGCCTGCGGGCTCTGGATGCCGGTCCCGTCACGGTAAAGAAGCGTGGGTCGCCGCTCGATACCGATGCATTGGCAAAGCAACTGAGCGGGTCAGGTGCGCATCCGCTGGTGGTTGTATTGACGCGGGTGGCCGGCCGGCCGGCGGCGCTCATTTGCACGAACCTCTGAGGCGTGGTACATGGTGCGCAGACCGTATGCTGGAAATAGACTACGGACTACGGATTACGGACTACGCATACATGAGGTTGCTATGGCTCCCGGAAATCGTTTTGCTTTTTTTGACGGCGCAATTGTACCGATTGAGCAGGCGCAAGTCAGTGTGATGACCAACGCGCTGCACTATGGCACCGGCTGCTTCGAGGGCATCCGCGCTTACTGGAATGCCGAGGCGCAGCAACTGCTGGTCTTCCTGCTGCGCCAACACATGGAGCGGCTCCAGCGCTCCTGCCGGATTCTTTCGCTGGAACTGCCCCACACGACCGATGAGTTATGCCGGATTACCCTGGATCTGCTGCGACGCGAAGAGTTCCGCACCGATGCCTATATCCGTCCGCTGGTCTATAAGCGCGATGCCTCGATTGCGGTCCAGATGACTGGCCTGAGCGACGCGTTTGCACTCTTTGCCCTGCCCTACGGCCAGTACATCCCCGGCGCGGCGGTGCGTGCCTGTGTCTCATCGTGGCGGCGTGTCGATGATAATGTTATTCCGGCGCGAGCCAAGCCGACCGGAGCCTACATCAACACGGCGTTGGCGAAAACCGAGGCGATACTCAACGGCTATGACGAGGCAATTGTGCTCGGTGCTGACGGTCAGGTTTCGGAGGCGAGTTCATCTAACCTGTTTATCGTGCGGAACGGCACGCTGATGACCCCGCCCGTTACCGGCGATATTCTGGAGGGCATCACGCGGCGGGTAGTGCTGGATCTGGCGCGTGACGAGCTGAATGTGCCGGTTCTGGAGCGAACCATTGACCGCACCGAATTGTATGTTGCCGACGAGGTCTTCTTCTGTGGCACCGGGGTAGAGATCAAGCCGGTGATCGAGATCGACCGGCGTCCCGTTGGAACGGGGGAAGTCGGGCCTATCGGCAGCCGTCTGGTGCAACTCTACAGCGCTATTGTGCGCGGGCGGGTGGAGCGCTACCGGGAGTGGTGTACAGCGGTGGCTTGATCGCCAGCGGGTTTGCAGGCAACCAGCCTCCCGCAGGTCTACGCCCCTGACTGACAGGAGTTACGCGGTCACTGACCCGGCAGATCGTTCCGCCTCCGGCAGGGCGGAAGAAACCATCTTTTTTCACACACATGGTTGCACAATGTGCAACTATGTGTGTGAAAGAAAAACAGTTCCATGCTGCCGCCGGCGAGTCAGGCGTCCATCGGGTGGAAACGCCCGGTTTGCATGCCCACCGCGTAACTCCTGTACATGACAGGAGTTACGCGGTCACTGACCCGGCAGATCGTTCCGCCCTGCCGGAGGCAAAACAGCCTTTTCATAGACGTACATGCCTGACGTGAAATTTCGCCGCGTACGTCCTGTACCTTGGAAATTAGAACGGAATATCGTCGTCGTTTTCGATCGGCTGTGGCTGGTTGCGCCGCGCCGGTTGGTTGGCGGGGGCCGGTCGGCGCGCCGGGGCTGCCGGAGCCCGACTGGGCGCCTGCGATTGCTGCTGTGGCTCCGGTGCCTCCTCGTTCTGGTAGTCATCTCCTTCATTTTGACTGTAGGAGCCGGCGTCCTGACCGCGCGCGCCATTCTTGCTTGACAGAATGATCATATCCTGAGCCACAACTTCGGTCGTGTAGCGATCATTCCCTTCCGAATCGGTCCACTTGCGCGTCTGCAGGCGGCCTTCGACATAGACGTGGGTGCCACGGGTCAGATACTCATTGCAGATCTCGCCCAGTTTATCCCAGGCAACCACGCGAAACCACTCGGTATCCTCATGCGGGTTGCCGTCGCGATCCTTCCAGGTACGATTGCTGGCAACCCGGAAGTTAGTAACGGCGCTGCCCTGAGCCGTGTAGCGCATCTCTGGATTTGCGCCGAGCCGTCCGGTCACTTGCACTTTATTCAAGTCCTTAGCCATACATCTCTCCCCGTTCTTGTATGTCTATCGTCCCAGCCGCACTCGACATTCGGGCGGGGCTAAGTAACTTTTGTGCGAACTATAGCACAAATGTTGCTGAAAGTCAAGCCGGTTCCGGCACAGCCGGCGGCGCGGTACTGGTTGCTGCGGTCATTCCCTGGAGTGTGTGGGTGGCGACGGCTTCTTTTGCCTGACGGATAGCATTCATAATCGCAAATGCATCTGATTTGCCATGCGCAATCACCGTTATACCCTTCACCCCCAGTAGTAGCGCACCGCCATAGGAACGGTAGTCGCTGGCCTGGCGCGCCCGTAGCAGCGGAAACAATCCCAGACCAAGCAGTCCGGCACTGCCAAGCAGGGCACCGACAGGGGCGCGCCAGCGCCCGGCACCCGGCAGCAGTGTTAACAGCGCCGTCGGTAGCAGGCTCAGCAGCAGGCGGGGCAGCAGGTTCCGCTCGTTTTCGGCCTTCACCTTTTTAATCATAAATGAGGCCACCGCCTCCCCCATCTTCAGCACCATATTGCCGACAAACCCATCGGCAATCAGCACATCGCAGCTTCGGTGCAGCAGCATATCTTTGGGTTCGGCATTGCCCACAAAGTTCAGTTTGCCGGCGCGCAGCAGCCGGTGGGCCTCCTGCACCAGTCGGTCGCCCTTGGTTTCCTCCTCGCCATTTGCCAGCAGTGCCACGCGCGGGTTAGGAATGCCCATCACCCGTTCGGCATAGGTACTGCCCATCTGCGCAAATTGTAGCAGGTAGTCCGGCTTGCAGTCAGTGGTTGCGCCGATATCCAGCAGCAATACGGGCTGGTGCAGCGTTGGAAAAACGCCGGCCAGGGCGGGGCGTTCAATGCCGGGCAGTCGCCCCAGCACCAGCAGGGCACCTGCCATGGTTGCACCGCTGTGCCCGGCTGAGACAAAGGCATCGGCTTTGCCGTCGCGTACCAGCTTGAGTCCCACAATGTGGGTGGAGTGGGGCTTGCGGCGGACAGCCTGGGCAGCCGATTCACGCATATCAACAACATCGGGCGCATCAATAATGAGCAGGTTGAGCCCGATGGTATTGTGTCGTGCCAGTTCAGTTGTGAGAGCGGCCCGCGATCCGACCAGGAAAACAGTGCAGCCATAAGCACGGGCAGCGCGCACTGCGCCTTTCACGGTCTCATGAGGGGCATTGTCGCCGCCCATGGCGTCAAGAACGATTCGTATGCTCATGTGGTAGTCCTTAGCGAAGGTTGCATGACAGATGTGCGCACCTGGTGTAGCGATGTGCCATCCATCGAAGGGAACATGATATTGGGGTTATACAAACGCCGCCAGTCTAGCATCAGGCAGGGGATGCGTCAAACGGAACCGGCGGCCGGTATGCTACAATTCCGGGCGATGAACTATTTTATTCTGACAACGCGCGGGCTGGAGGATGTCGCTCTAGAGGAGCTGTCCGAGCGCCTGCCAACCGCGCATGTGCGCCGGCAGGCTTACCGCCGCATCCAGTTGACCGCGCGCGAAGCTGATGCACCGGCGCTGATCGATCTCCGCTGTGCCGATGATGTTTTTGTGGAAGTGGCGACCTGGCAGGGGATTGGCAAGGCGCGTAGCACCCTCGATCAGTTGTCCGGGCTGGCGGCAACGCTGGATCTCGGTCCGGCGCAACATGTGTGTGCGCAGCTCCGTCCGCTGGCGCAGCCTGTTCGGTTTGCGGTCAGCGCCAGTTTTGTGGGACGGCGGAACTACAGCTCACCGGAGATGAAGCCGGCGCTGGCGCAGGGGGTGATGCAGCGGATGCCCTGGACCTATGTGCCGGAAGAGGTTATGGATGGTCTGAGTCTGCGGCTGTTTATCGAGCATGAAACAGCGCTGCTGGGGGTACGGCTGGCGGCGCATCCGCTACACCGGCGGCCCTACAAACAGGCAACTGTCCCCGGCTCATTGCGCCCGACCGTAGCGGCGGCACTGCTCCGGCTGGCCGGCGTCACCCCGACGACAACCCTGCTTGATCCGCTGTGTGGCGCGGGCACGCTGGTGATCGAGGCGGCGCTGCTGGGAGCAAACGCGCTAGGAGGCGATATCAGCGGCGCGGCACTGGCGGCGGCATACACCAACCTGACGGCCGGCGGCGCGCATGCCGAACTGCGCCAGTGGGATGCGCGCAACCTGCCGCTTGATCCGGCCAGTGTTGACGCCGTCGTGTCCAACCTGCCCTTTGGGCGGCAGGTTGGCACCGCAGCCGAGTTGTCCACGCTCTACGCCGGTCTGGTCGCCGAGGTGACACGGGTGCTGCGTTCCGCCGGGCGGGCCGTCCTGCTGACCAGCCGGCCCGCCCCGCTCCTGGCTGCCCTGACCAGCGTACCCACCCTCCAGGTAGCCGCACAGCGCGAAATCAGCCTGTACGGCCAGACACCCACGGTCGTGATAATCTCCAAGAGTTAAACGTCAAGAATTTAGAAATGAATTACAACCGTTAATCCCTAACCGTTCACCCCTACTACCTACGACAACCCGATATCCCAGCTTGCCTCCAGATCTTTCTTCGCAAAGCGACGGAATGCCAGGATCGTCGTCGTACTGGTGACGCCGGTGATGCGGGCAATGCCCTCCGGGATGGCCTCATCCAGATGGTCATACTCCGAGATACGCAGCACTGCGATAATATCATAATCGCCCGTAACTGAGTAGACCTCGGCCACATTCGGCAGATCGGCAATGGCCTGGGCCACCTCCGAGATACGGGCAGGCTCCGTCGTAATCAGGACAAATGTGGTAAACATACGAATGGCTCCTCCTTGAGCATGTATAATTCATAACTTACACGCATTACGCGGTTACGAACCCGGAAGGTATTTAAGCCTCCGGCAGGGCGGAAGAATTCCGATCTTTTTCACAAAAACATGTTCACTTTGTGAACATGTTTTTGTGAAAAAGAATAAAAAGTACCATGCTGCCGCAGGCGAAATCCGCCGTTATCGAGAACACATGGCCCGTTTGAATGCGCACCGCGTAAGTCGTGTAACTTAATACTCTCTTCAGTATAACACGCCCACCCATCAGAATGGCTCCGGTGGGCGGATGCGCCAGATTAGCGGCCCCAACCAGATCATCGCCGTGTTCCAGAGCACCACGCCGCCCATCGCCAGCACTACCAACCGCCCTGCGCGCCCGCAGCGCCACAGCAGTTGTGCCGCCACGGCTGCTCCCACCGCCACCGCCCATGCTGAGAACATCAGCCAGCGTGTGCTCTGCGTCGAGAGCGTGATAAACGGCAGCAGGGCAAACAACGCGCTGACCAGGAAGCTGCCCGCCATCAGCGCCACCAGCAGCAGCGCCGGCCGTCCCCAGCGCGCCAGCAGCAGCATCCCCAGCGGCGCCAGCAGCAGCGGAAAAAAGCCAAAGTGCGTAATCAGCCCACGGTACCAGAGCACCCGCCAGAGATACCCCCGCTCAACCGGCACCCGCTCCGCCAGGCCGGTCAGCCCGCCGGTTGCAACCTCCTGCGCCTGACGTAGAAATAGCGGCAGGTAGGCGCTGTAGAAAACCAGTAGTGCAGCCAACCCGGCCCCCACCGCCGCCAGGAGCAGCGGCCAGTGCATACGCCATGCCCAGCCTGCACCTCGCCTCATCCCTATCCAGAGGATAATTAGCAGTAGCCCCAGCAGTAGTCCAATGTTGATAAAGAACCCGAAATGCCCCAGGAAAACCCCGGCCATCAGTATGCCGAGAATGAGGGTCTGTCGCCACATGTCGGTTGGTCTCGGTTCACTGGTTAAAATAAAGTTCAAGCCAACCGGCACCATGGCGGTAATGAGCAGCAGCGCGGAGAACTGCGCATAAATATGGGTGCTGAATGACCACCAGTTGGTCATAAACCCGGCGGCGGTAAAGACATACAGCGCCGCCGCCAGCAACCCGGTTCGGCTATAAAAATCTTGCGATGGTGTAATCGTAGCACCGGTTTGCGCCCGTGCATGCCACTCCTGAATGGCTTTTCCGGTCCAGGCAACCATGGCAAAGACCAGCGCCGCCCCCAGGCTATCGGCCAGGGTTGCGCTCAGTTGCAGCATGTCCGGTGTGGCCATGCCCGGCAGGATCAGCGGTGCCAGCGTCAGGTAGGGGCCGGGCGGATAGGGAAAGTCGATCCCGCGATTGCGCGACAGGAGGTACACCGTTCCCAGCATGGTTTCGTAAAAGCGGTTGGTGTGAAAGCCAATATCGCCATGCATCGACCGGGGGTAGAGCCGTCCGCCGTAGCGCAGCCCGAAGGCGACGACGATGATCAGCAGCAGCCAGCCCAGTGTCCGCGCATCAAGCGGCACCGCAAAACGTGCGGCCAGCGCCGGCAGGATCACCCGCAGCGCCAGCACCAGCAGATAACAGAGCGCCGGCGTCACCAGCGCAGGTTGGGCTCCAAATCCCCAGCGCGGCAGATCCAGCAGGGCCGCCGATACGATCAGGGTTATTCCCCCGGCGAAGAACCATGTGGCCCACCAGCGTGCGCGTGGCAGCGGTCCCAGTGCCCGCAGCAGCGTCACCCAGAAGAAGAGTGCCGCCGGCAGCCAGGCTCCCAGCGCGCTCCAGTCCGGCGCGGCCAGTCCCGCTCCCGGTGCTGCCGTCACTGTGATGCGGTCCAGTGGTGTTCCCAGCCGGCGCGGATCGCCCGGTGGCGTGTAGGTTTCAGTACGTAGCGTCAGGTGCAG
>CAKZQX010000300.1 GCA_937141995.1 uncultured Chloroflexaceae bacterium
ATGCGGCGCTCGGTCGCCTGTGACCAGCGCGGATGCGGCACATCCGGGTTGACATTGGCATAGAAGCCATACTCACTGGGCGCGGCAGCCATCCAGAGCGAGAGCGGCATCTCCTTCACCAGTTCAATCTTCACAATCGACTTGATACTCTTGAAGCCATACTTCCATGGTAGCGCCAGCCGGATCGGCGCGCCATTCTGGGGCGGCAGCGACTTGCCATAGAGCCCCGTCGCCAGCAACGTCAGGTCATGCATGGCCTCGTCCAGGCGCAACCCCTCAACATAGGGCCAGGTATACCACTGGTTATTCTGGCCGGGCATCTGCGCCGGATCGTAGAGCGTCTCAAAGCGCACATATTTCGCTTCCGCCGTTGGCTCCACCTCCTTGAGCAGGGCAGCCAGTGGAAAGCCATTCCAGGGAATCACCATCGACCAACCCTCAACACAACGCAGGCGATAGATCCGCTCTTCCTCGCCAAACGCGCGGCGTAGATCATCAAGGTCGTAGGTTTTGGGATTGCGCACCAACCCGCTGACCTCCACTTCCCAGGGCGAAGTTTTGAAATCACGGGCCAGACGCGCCACCGCTTCTTTATCCGTCGTAAACTCATAAAAGTTGTTATAGTTGGTAATCTGCCAGTACGAGTTGAGCGAATTGCCCAACTCATCCGTCTCGGTGCTGACCTGCAAATCTTCAGGCACTTCGGCGGCACCCGGACGCCTACACGCCCCCAGCACCAGCGTACTCGCCGCCAGCGCGCCGACCCCGCGCATAAACCTGCGCCGGGAGAGGTAGATATGTTCGGGGGTAATCTCAGAAGATCTCATCTTGATCATAGCTCATTCAATCCTTCTGTACATTCTGTACATCGGTATAACATACATGACCCGACTACCAGTATGCCCGGTCAACCTTATCAACTGGTAACGCAAATCTTACAAGTGTATAACTTTACACAAGTTACGCAGTAGGCGTACAAATCAGACACATACGCTCACAAAGGCCATCTTCGCCTGCGGCAGTGAGGGAACAGAGAACAAACCAAGGTGCTTGCATCTCCTTTTGCGGAACAACACTGGCTGCTCCTCATGATTCTACACCAGATCGCCTCGCATGTCCGGCACTTTTGGAGAAAAGTTGTTGAGAACATGCTAAACCCCGGTCTCATCACGAAACCGGGGATGCGATAGCCAATTATTCTGTGCTAATGGTCCCGCACATTCCTCCGCTCTACCACCGGGACAGGCGGACAGCGGAAGAATGTGCGGGATCCGGGTTATTACTCGTTCGCAATCTCATTACCGAGCAACCCCAGCAGCACCTTGAAGTTATCAGGGTTATCCGGGTGCCACTCGAAGCGTGCTCGCTCAAACCACTGGGTCATCACCGTGTCGCCGCTGCTGTTCGTCTCCATGCGGGGCTCCGTTATCGGCATACCAAAGAGCGACAGGCTCTGGTCATACGACGCAAGTTGCGGATCGCGCAGCCCATTCTCCTCCCAGTAGGTCTTAAAACCCACGCCCGGAGCCTGATCACAGATATTATGTCCAGTCTGCTCAAACCAGAGGCAACCCGACTGTTGGCCCCCGGCACGCGGCTCTTCCTGCCAGACACGATTCAGTAACAACAGACGTTCCTCGCTCAGACGACCGAGCAGCACATCATAGGGGCGCGCATTTTCCGGGTGCAACTCCAGCCGGTTGCGCTGGAACCACTGCACCTGAAGTTGTTTGCCTTCAACCTCTTCTCCCTGCTGCGGACCAACCGGGTAGCCAAAGACGGCCAGCCCACCATTCTGCTCCCAATACT
>CAKZQX010000301.1 GCA_937141995.1 uncultured Chloroflexaceae bacterium
CCTCAAATGCGCCGCCGGTGGCGTTCTGCTCAACCGCGACCAGCGCGGGCACACCGCCGCCCTGGGTGTAGACCTCGCGCACGCGATGGCCGGGTGCTTTGGGCGCAACCATGCTCACATCAATATTGTCGGGCGCGACAATCTGGCCGAAGCGGATATTGAAGCCATGCGCAAACATCAGCGTCTTGCCCGCGTCCATGTGCGGCGCGATATGCTCGCGGTACAACTCCCCCTGCCCGATGTCCGGCGTGAGGATCATAATCACCTGCGCCTCGCGGGCCGCATCGCTCACCGTACGCACAGCCAGTCCGGCGGCTTCAACCTTGCCCCAGCTCTTGCTGCCCGCGTAGAGCCCCACGCGCACATCCAGACCGCTCTCTTTCAGGTTCATCGCGTGGGCATGGCCCTGGCTGCCATAGCCGATCACTGCCACCGGCTTATTTTTCAACCGCTCCAGGTCCGCCTGTTTGTCATAGAAAAGCTCTGCCACAGTTTTCCTCCTTGAGAAGAACAAAGCAGGGAGAACAAAGAACAAAGCAAAGCAGCAACGGGCTGGTTTCTTTGTTCTTTGTTCTTTGCCCTCTGTTCTCTCCTAGTTGAGTGCCGCCACTGCCTCGTCTGCGTGTCCGTTACTCTCGGCATACTGCGCTGCCCGGTGGGCATGCGCGCCGCGCACCATCGCAATCCGCCCGGTGCGCATCATCTCCTTGATGCCGAAAGGCCGCAGCACCTCGATAAAATTCTCAACCTTGGAAGGCGTGCCGGTCATCTCGATAATCATCGAGTTGGCGGCAACGTCCACAATTTTAGCATCAAAGATCTCGGCCAGGGTGGCAATCTCCGCCCGGTTCTTGCTGCCGGCCTGCACCTTCACCAGCGCCATCTCGCGGTCCACCGTCGGATCTTCGGTCACATCGCTGACCTTGATCACATCAATCAGCCGGTAGAGTTGCTTGACCACCTGCTCGACATCTTCCGACTCGACCACCACGGTCATACGGCTCACGTTGGGCGTCTCGGTGTGCCCCACGGACAGGCTGGCGATATTGTAACCCCGACGGCGAAACAGGTTCACGGCCCGGCTCAACGCACCGGGTTGGTCTTCCATCAGCGCGACGATTGTATGCTTACACATGGGAGGGTTCTCCTTGTCAGATGTTTTTGCTGTTTCAGAATACCGGCTCGACTAGACCGCCTCCGGCTCCGGGTTCTTGACGATTGAGACATTCGGGTTGGCCGGCTCGATAATCGGGGCTTCGGTGATCATATCGCCGATGCTCTTGCCCTGCGGCACCATCGGGAAGACGTTCACCTCGCGCTCCACCCGGAAGTCAATCAGCACCGGGCCATCGTGGTCGTAGGCTTCCTGGATGGCCGTCTCGACCATGCTGGTATGCTCAACGGCGATACCCTTGATGCCGTACGCCTCGGCCAGTTTGACAAAGTTGGGGCCGCTGAGCGGCGTACCGCTGTAGCGCTTGTTCTCGAACAGTTCCTGCCACTGGCGCACCATGCCCAGATAGCCATTGTTAATCACGGCGATCTTAACGTTCTTGAGCCCCTCCTGCACAATTGTGGCGATCTCCTGATTGGTCATCTGGAAGCCGCCATCACCGCAGACGGCCCAGACGGTTTCGTCGGGGCAGGCAATGGCCGCGCCCATCGCCGCCGGAACCGCAAAGCCCATCGTGCCGGCACCCCCGCTGGTCATGTGCGTGCGCGGACGATGCCAGTCGAGCAGTTGCGCCGCCCACATCTGATGCTGCCCCACATCGGTGACAACGCGGTAGCTGCCGCGCTCATTGAGTATGCGGGTCAGGATCGCATACACGTCGTGTGGCGGCAGGTACATCGGTGTATCCGGGCGGGCCACATACTGCTGCTTGTGCTGATGCTTCGACTGCATCTCGCGGATATGCTCCATCCAGTTGTTGGTGTTGCCATGCAGATCAGCCAGGCCTTCCTTATCCGGCAGTTCTTCCAGGATGGCGGTCATCACGTTGCGCGCATCGCCGACAATCGGCACGGTGACTTTCACATTCTTGCCGATTTCGCTGGGGTCAATGTCAACGTGGATAACTTTTGCATTGGGCGCGAAGGTGCTGGCCTTGCCGGTCACGCGGTCGTCAAAGCGCCCACCGATGTTGAACAGCACATCGCACTCCTGGATGGCGCGGTTCACATGCACCCAACCATGCATGCCGGGCATGCCGATGCTCAGCGGGTGCTCTTCGGGGAAGGAGCCGATGCCGTGGAGCGTGGTAATCACGGGGATGCCGGTGCGCTCGGCCAGGGTGCGCAACTCACTATGCGCACCGGACATAATCACGCCGTTGCCGGCCATAATCAGCGGTTTCTTCGCGCCCAGCAACAGCTTCAGCGCCTCGCGGATCTGCTTGCGATTGCCCTGGTAGGTCGGCCGGTAGCCGGGCAGACTCAACCGCACATCCCAGTTGGGCACCATGCGCGCCTGCTGAGCATCTTTGGTGATGTCGATCAAGACGGGACCGGGACGGCCAGTGGCGGCAATATGAAAGGCTTCTTTAAAAACGCGGGGGAGATCTTCAATATCTTTAACCAGATAGTTATGCTTGGTAATCGGCATCGTAATACCGGCAATGTCGGTCTCCTGGAACGCATCTTTCCCAAGAACGGAACTTGCCACCTGTCCAGTAATGGCGACGAGCGGTGTACTGTCCATCATCGCGTCGGCGATAGCCGTCACCAGGTTGGTTGCGCCGGGACCGCTGGTGCCGATGCAGACGCCCACCTTGCCGGTAGCGCGGGCGTACCCCTCGGCGGCGTGCCCTGCGCCCTGCTCGTGGCGGCAGAGCACATGTCGCAACCGATCCCGATAATCCCACATCGCAAAGTAGAACGGCATAATTGCCCCGCCGGGAATCCCGAACATGACCTCCACACCCTCGCGGATCAGGGCTTCGCACATGATCTGCGCGCCGGTAAGCTGTTGATCGGACATGAGAAAACCTCCTGTTAAGCTGTTTGAACTACTATGGTTCTATAAGTACGGTAACGACTACACATAACGATACTCTGACGGGTATACCTGCTAATGCCGGCTGGATTGTCCTGGGTGAAAAAACAGGCAGCCCGAAGCTACCCAGTGCTCCACACACTGATACTGCAACACTGCTATGGGGTTTGTACGAACATTGCGGGAAAAGGCCGCCAGATGAATGCGATCCATCCGGGCCCTGAACAATCGGGCAACACCGTCGCTCACTGCGTTGTGGGGTGCGCAGCGGCGGGGCGATGCAGCCGCGCACAGACGGTGGGTGGACTATTAACTGGTAACATAGCGCCGGATGGGCGGATCGAGTCCGCTGCTCTCAGCGCCGTGGGAACCGTCGTCGGACAGGCACAGGGACAGGGACAGGAACCAACACCGGCACCGGGCGTTGTTGTGGGACGGCAAGACCGGCGAGCAAGTCTTTGATTTTACGTAAAAAAGATTGCATTTCATGCTCCAGTGTTGGCAGTAAAAAAACCTCCCAGATTGCCTGGGAGGTTTTGCTTCTAATTTCTTCGCTTGCCGGGGGCTGCTTACTTCGTTCCTCCCAAGTGCCGATAACTCCACCCGATAAGGAGGAGTACAAGTACTACACTAATAAGAATGAACGAAAAATTTATGGGCAACATATCTACCACAGACCCCTGTTTCATTGTATCGTCTGCACAAGAATACCACGGTGGGCAGTCTCTGTCAAGTGCAATCTGGCGGCATACCCCCGCGAATAGTGTGGCGGGAAAAACGCCGTCAGTTTCGACCGCATCCGTTGCCAGCGCGCGCGGGAATGTGGTAGGATAGGCGCACACACGGCAAGAAGACGCGTGGGTTGGGCGCGGGTCAGGTGAGAATAGCTATGCGTAATCCGGCTGCTCAACTCTAAACTTTACATAAAATATGCAAGAACGTGATCAGATTATCAACCTGGGGAAGGTGCTGGCCGAGGAAGAGCGGCGCGGCTGTGATAACAGCGCCGTCGAAGGCGGGTTGCAGGCGTTTCTGACCGCCTGGCAGTCTAATTCCAACGGCGCACTGGAGGTTCCGGCGGTTCGCGCCGCGCTGGATCTGCTGGCAGCGTATGACGACCAGCCGGTTCCCGTGCGCCAGGAGCGGTTGACCCAGGCGCTGGCGGGGTTGCGTGCGCTGTTTAAAACTGCCGAAACCTCCAACTCGGCCAAAGCGGCGGCCCCGCGCAAGCCGCGCCAGTCGGACC
The DNA here is from genome assembly GCA_937141995.1 of uncultured Chloroflexaceae bacterium. GTDB lineage: Bacteria > Chloroflexota > Chloroflexia > Chloroflexales > Chloroflexaceae > CAKZQX01. The sequence goes on from CAKZQX010000301.1 coordinate 4,242, forward strand.
GCGCAGACTCGCCGGCCGCGCCATCCGGCCCCCTGCACCCGGATGTGCCGATTGCGAACGTGCCGGGGATCGGGCGCACCACGGTCAATGCCTTCAAGCGGCTCAAGCTGCATACGGTTGCGGATCTGCTCTATCATTTTCCGCATCGCTACGATGATTACACCTCCCAGAAGTGCATTGCCGACCTGACCATCGGCTCGATTGAGACGGTTGTCTGTCAGGTGTGCGATGTGCGGACCTTTCGCACCAAAACCGGGCGCGACGGTGTCGAGGTGCAGGTGCGGGACGAGAGCGGCCTGCTTAAGGTGGTCTTCTTTGGGGCGCGCTGGCTGGCCCAGCAGTTTACCATCGGGCGCAAGGTGGTGCTGA
>CAKZQX010000302.1 GCA_937141995.1 uncultured Chloroflexaceae bacterium
TAATCAGCGGCCCGCCACTGTTGCCCTGGTTGATCGCCGTATCGGTCTGGATCAGCCCCTCCATATCGCGGCCAACCGAGCGATTCAGCGCGCTGACCACCCCGGCAGTCACGGTGTTACGAAAGTTCCCCAGCGGGCTACCAATCGCCAGCACCTGCTCGCCCGGCTGCAGGATCTCCGAGTCGCCGACGGCAGCAACGGCCGGTACCTCGACGTCTACGCGAATAACGGCAATATCGGTGAGCGGATCACTGCCTACCAGTTCGGCGCTGTGGCGGCTGGTGTCGGCAAAGATCACGGCCAGCCGGTTGGCTCCGTCAACGACATGATGGTTGGTGAGAATATAACCGTCGGCGCTGATAATCACACCACTGCCGCTGCCCCCTTCGCGTGAGTTGGGGTTGTTGAGCACAGTGACAACGGCCGGAGCCACCTGCTGGACGGCAGCAACCATGGCATCCGACACATTGCCCTCTGCCGGAGTCAACGGCGGCGCGGGGGTCGGTGCCTGGGCCGCCGCGCGCGCGGCCTCATTCGGCGCGGCAACGGTCTCGACAACCATAGCCGATGCGGGCAGCGCGGCAATACTGCGCTGGGCCACGAAGTAGCCGGCCACACCACCCGCCAGCATTCCGCCCGTAATACCAATAAACATCGCCAGCAAAATAAACAGAATGAGCCCGATGCGTGTTGTCCGTTCCATCTATGTTACTCCTTTTTTTATATCTGTAGTCCGTATTCCGTATTCCGTAGTCTGTAAGAGAATTCGCTGATTTATACGATGAATTGTATAGTTATTTGCACATAGCAATGGAGCGCAGTACCTGGTCCATCGCATAACGCGTGCCACGGATTGCTGTTCAAACAAGACTTCCGCCACGGTTGCGCCGGGCGGGGACATTCCATATCAGAACGACCTGCGGACGCGCAAAAGCGCGTCCCTACCTGTCCCCTGTCCCCTGTCCCCTATAAACCTATAAACCTATAAACCTACACCGATTATGCCACAAACGTCTGAGTCCCGCTTTAAGCGGGTGTGAGAGGCGGATGAGAAGCGGAACAGAACATGAGCCATACACGCGCTGAATTGTGACACTCCCTGTCACAGGCCCATGCTACACTGAAAGCATAAGAGTTCCAGGACACGGGAACAACGTCCACCGTCAACACTGAGCATAACAGCGAATTGGGTAAACGAGTAAGAGAGGTGCGTAATGACGACAACCACAACCACCTTTGTTCCCACCGGCGAACCTTGCGAACGCCGCAAATTCCAACTGACGAACCTCGACGGCAACAACAACAAGTATTATCTCGTGGAAACCTGGGATATCCCCAACGGGCAGGTATTCTTTCGCGCAACCTTTGGGCGGGTCGGCGCAAACCCACAGGTAGACGAGAAGCTGACCACACCCGCCTGGGTGGAGCGCAAAATTCGGGAGAAGACGAAGAAGGGCTATCAAGAGGTCACGCTCCACCGGCCGGCGGTCGTGGCGGCCGCGCCCACGCCGACGAGCAGCACGCCCACGCTTGCACCGCAGGTCCAGCAACTGGTAGATAACATCTACACCGAGGCGGGAGAGAAGATCGCGTCGTATCTCTCGGTCGGAGTGGATGCACTCTCGCAGGAGCAGATCGACCATGGGCGTAAGCTGCTGCTGCTGGCCCAGCAGCAGTACGCCGACTGGCAGCGGGCGCAGGCGCAGGCGCAGGCCGAACTACTGACCAACACCGTGCAGAACTACTACAACGCGATCCCCACCAGACTGCCCGGCCGCATTGAACGGCAGCAGGTTGTGCTGGATTTCTGCAAGGCATTTGATGAGCAGGAGGACCGGCTGAACCAGCTTGAGGCCGCCATTGCCACCCACGCCGTGCAGCAGCACAATCCGCAGGTTTCGCACTACGACGCGCTCGGCGCGGAGATTGCCCTGCTGCCGCAGAACGACACGATGTACCGGCAGATCTGCGACTATATCGCGCGTACGGTGGTGCATGGCTATCGGGTGAAGGTGCGGGACATCTTCACGGTGGCGATTGGCGCTGAGCGCCGCGCCTTCGAGCAGAACAGCGTGGGACGCAGCCGGGTTGAACTGCTCTTCCACGGTACCGCCGGCCAGAATGTGCGCCACATTATGCGCACCGGACTGATCTGCCCGAAGACGGCCTCGAATGGGCGCATGTTTGGTCACGGGATCTACTTTGCCAACAAGTGCTCCAAGTCGGCCAACTACTGCGCGGTGCGCCGGCGTGGCGTGCCCCACTTCCTCTTCCTGGCCCAGGTCGCCATCGGCAATCCCTTTGTCGCACCGGAGGCGATGTCGAACCTGCGCCGGCCGCCACCGGGATACGACTCGGTCTGGGGCAAGGCCGGGCATACCGGCTCGTGGGGCGGGGAGCTGCTCTACGATGAGTTTATCATCTACCACGCGGCTCAGCAGACGCTGAGCTACCTCGTAACGTTTGATCGCTGAGCATATATCGTTAACGCAGAGAGGTGTGACATGCAACTGGGTGACTGGGTTGAATTCGAGACGATTGTAGTGAAACAGCCAACCGCAACCGGCAGCAGTCCGACAACAACAACGCCGGCACGCAAACGCCGGGGCATGGTCATCGGCGAGCGATGGGTTTACGATGTGACGAGCGGCAGCCCGCCCGGCCTGTCCAACCGCCGGAAGGTGCTGCTGGTGGCGGTATCGCTCCACCGGGCCTACCGCGTCTTCCCGCATGACGCGTGCCCGACCACACCACCGCAACCGCGCCGCCGCCGGGCGCAACCCGCGCAACCCGCGACGGCGCAGGCAACCGGATTTTTAGCCAATGGCGCGGGTACAATGAATGGCACACATGGAACCGGAAATGGAGGTGGCACCATGGCCCGCACGCCGATTGCCCGGAGTGACCTGGAACTGCTGGTCGCCGATCAGATCAACCAGCAGGCCAATACCAGCAGCACCTTTACCGCCTACGACATTACACAGGCGCTGCGCATAGCCAATCCCGGACGCGAAATCCTGCACGACGAAGTGCGCCATGTGGTACATGCCCAGATGGAAGCGCTGGTTGCCACCAACATTTATGCTCGGGATGATGTAACGTTTGGGAATAGTCGGGCCACGCGCTATATGCCCGCGTAGCCCGTACCGTGTAAGGGCGCAGCATGCTGCGCCCTTACTTCTCCAGAATTGCCGCGTAAAACTCCAGCCCGATCCCTGCGTGATCCTCTTCCGTCACATACTCTCCGGCAGGCCCAGGAAATCCTGAATTCGCATCAGTCCATTTTCGGCCACACGCCAGGGTCGGCTCCACGCCAGCAAATCCTCCCATGCATAGAGCCGAAAGAGCGCACCCGACTGGTGGAATACATCTACAAACCCTTCCAGGCCCGGCGACGTCATCTCGGGAAGTTTGGTCTCATAGGTAATGAAGATCCGCGAACCGGGAGCTGCCCAGTCGTACAGATCGTGAAGGAAAGCGCGCAGCATTTTAACCCATTTGGGCATCGATGGCATAAATGTGAATGTTGTGGCGTTATGAAGGCGTATTCATCGGGGATTGGC
>CAKZQX010000303.1 GCA_937141995.1 uncultured Chloroflexaceae bacterium
CGACCTGATTCAGCAACGGTTAACGAATGCGCGTATCGCCAGTATGATCTACTACCCGGTGCCGGTGCATAAGTTGCCCGTATACAGCCATTTGAATATCACACTGCCGCAGGCGGAGGCAGCCGCCGATACCGTGCTGTCGCTACCGGTCTGGCCGGATATGCCTGAAGCGGCGCAGGTGCGCGTTGCCGAGGTGTTGAAAGAGGCAGCAGGATCGAAATGAAAGTCGTTTCAGTGGTAGGCGCGCGCCCACAATTTATCAAGGCGGCGGCGGTGAGCCGGGTGATGCGCCGGCAGCATCATGAAATCCTGGTGCATACAGGCCAACACTATGATGAAAATATGTCGGCGGTGTTTTTCACAGAACTGGATATCCCGCTCCCCGATGTAAACCTGGGGATTGGTTCAGGCGGTCATGGCGCGCAGACCGGCGCTATGCTGATACGGATCGAGGAAGTGCTGTTGCGGGAGCAACCCGATCGCGTAGTGGTCTATGGCGATACAAATTCTACTATGGCGGGCGCACTGGCAGCGGTCAAGTGTCATATTCCGGTGGCCCATGTTGAGGCAGGTCTGCGGAGCTTTAACCGGGCTATGCCTGAGGAGATTAATCGCGTCGTAACGGATCATGTTGCTGACCTGCTCTTATGTCCCAGTCAGACAGCGGTTGACAACCTGGCGGCTGAGGGGGTTATCCAGGGTGTGCATCTGGTGGGGGATGTTATGGCCGATGTGCTGATGCTCGCCGCCGAACATGCTCCTTCCCATTCGGATGTGCTTAACCGCCTGGGCCTGACGCCGCATGGTTATCTGCTGGCGACGGTGCATCGCGCTGAGAATACCGATGATCCAGACCGACTGCGGAGTATTCTGGCTGCTTTCCTGGAGATTGGCGAGCCGATAGTCTTTCCTGTCCATCCACGCACGCGAAAACGTATTGCTGAGTTAAATATATCCCTGGACCGGCCCAACCTGCACGTTGTTGAACCCGTAGGCTACCTGGATATGGTGATGCTCGAGCAGTCGGCTCGTTTAATTATGACCGATTCGGGTGGCATTCAGAAAGAGGCGTACTGGCTGCGTGTGCCATGCCTAACGCTACGTGATGAAACCGAGTGGGTCGAGACGGTTGCACTCGGGTGGAACCATCTGGTTGGGGCAAATATACAGTCCATTCTTGAAGCAGTTGCGTCATTTATGCCACCAGATGAGCACCCCGTGTTGTACGGTGTGGGTCAGGCGACTCAGAGGATTGTCGAGCGGATGTGAAGTGGAAGTATAGCAACCCTACATGTGTCGTCGTGCCGCCTTCAGGCGGTTGAAGCAAATTCCTGATAATTAGTTCACAACTTGTTTTGTGACCTGACTTTGTTCGAGTTGGATACGTAGCGACAATGCAGCATAATAATAGCAAAAGTGTCGTTGTACATTAACAAAAGTTCATCTCTCTGTTATATCCTTAAGGTGCCGCACTGATACCAGCGCGCGCGCTCTGACGAACCACTGACTGGTTGGAGCGTGCTTTTTTCCTGTATTCCTACCATGTAACATCGAAAGAATCTTTGTCGTATAAAAAAGCAGGAGACAGGAACAACCGCTTTGCAGAACGGTTGCGAGCACCTGGAGGATACTATGCAGCAAGCCTTGTCGGGCATTCTACGTCAGGTCTGGCGAAAAACAGTAGGAATTCACGATTTTAACTGTTATTCTGTCTGGTGGGAGAAGTTGCGTTTTTGGTGATCAGGTATCACTGTGATTGTATCGTGAGTCGAAGTGATGAATATCTATGAAGGTGGGTTGCATGAAATATATTTCAAAGTCAAAAAGATTACTGATTGTGCATGTCTGTCTTTTTTTGATTTTAGTAACTACCTTGCGACCTGAAACCAGTATAGGAGAAGATCGATTATGGTCACAAGCAGTTGTACATCCTTTCTCTATAAAAAATTTGCCTTATGACCAGTTGCCCTGGACATTTGAACGAGTGACCGTTAACTTGCCCTTTCCTGAGGATAGGGTGGATAATGATGGGGTTCCCGTTCTGTATAGAACTGATCTGGATGGGGTTACCCGTCCGTATTACCATCCTGTTAGTAATGCTTTTATTACACTACAGCTTATAGATAGCTATGCTGTCTCTCGGAATATTGCTTATCTTGATACTGCCGAGTTGATTGCTGAGAAAATGGTAAGTGAAACTGATGAAATAGATGGGGTGATTCTGTTTCCTTATAAATTCGGTTACAAAGCTTATGGTAGATCAGAGACTACACTGCAAGCGCCCTGGTATTCAGGTATGGCTCAGGGATTATGGTTATCGGTATTTGTTCGTCTCTATAATTTTACAGATGATGTGAGTTATCTCAATATTGCAGATAGAATTTTTGAGAGTTTTGATAAAGATCCTGGGGATGGACCATGGGTTTCAACACTCGACGAACAAGGTTATTATTGGATTGAGGAATACCCGCTAGAACCATTAGATCACACATTAAATGGGTTTTTGTTTGCTATCACCCTGGGATTGTATGATTACTATGTAGTTGACCCTGATGCTGAGAAGAAAAAGGTTTTACAGGCTGCAATAACTACAGTGCATCATTATGTATCGCAGTACCGTACTGTGGATGAAATAAGCCTCTATTCTTTGAATTCTTTGGTTCCTGGCATACGATCCGTTGGATATCATCTAGTTCATATGGACCTCCTGAACATATTATACGATATTACAGGGGATGTTTATTTCTCTAATATGGCAGTTCATTTGTACCATGATATGGTAGGACGCACGGAAGTTAAGGCGGGTGACTTTGATAAAGTTCCACAGTTGGAGAATGAGTTTAAGGGCGACTTACCCATACTGGGTTTTGATGGTAGTGTATCTTTTCAAACTGATACTCAGGGTTTGCTTGATTATCCTGCGGGAAGCATAGCATTCTGGTTCTCTCCTCAGTGGAACTCCACCGACAAACGGCATCATTACATCTTAGATACACGTAATGAGACAAGTGATGCAAATCTATATCTGTACTATGATTATCTTGAAAACACATTTACATGGCCGGGGAGTACGAGCAGTGACTTGTCTTTTGATAGTGATGAATGGTTGCACATTATGCTGGTTTGGAACTCATCGCAGTCAACAGTCTATGTAAATGGCAAAGAGATTGGGAGGGGAAAGCCTATCTCTGTAGGCAGTTTACTGCAATTAGGTAGTAAACATACCAATAACTATCACTGCGGTTGTAAGTTGAGCCATTTCTTGATAGTTGAGCGTCCTTTTGATATTGATGAAATAGCTCTTGTATATCAGGTGTCCTTGCGGGAACTCCTGGATTTTAGCGTGTATACACCAATGATTCAGAGGTGATTTCGGTTAACATAACACGCATTCCTGAAAAAAGGCAGATAATATGGATTGGTGTCATTACCGTAGCAGGTTTCACCATGTTAATCCTGTCTTCTCGTTGCTCCTTACGCTAATTATTGGAATAGTAGAGATTCTACATAGTTCATTGTTTGCACAAAATGATCCTCTTCCGCCTGTCGAGCAACTCGTGGCTCTGGCGAACTGGCAGGATGATAATGGTTGGCGTGGAGTAGATTTTTACGAAATGAGTAAAGAATATTATTATCCAATGGGAGTTGCTGCATTTGCGCGTGGGTATGCATCTCTTTATAGAATTACTGGAGATAGCGTCTATCTTCAAAAGATTATTGAAGCAGTTGCCCTTTTACAAGCTTTGGAAGACTTGAATAATGAATGTAATCGACCATGCTGGGGGTTGCCGTTCTCCTGGTATGATCGGGCCAGCCATGCGCCTTATGCCATTACAACAATACAGGTAGGATTGGCAATGTTAGAGGCGTATGATATTACTCGGGAACCCGCCTATCTTGCATATGCTCGCCAGATCGGGTACTGGCTAGTTGTCGAGAATGGGTACTATCTGGATGAAGATGGGGGAATCTGTTTCTGGTATGCGCCTGCCACGCGTTTCAAAATCCGGGTGCATAACGTGAATGCAATGGCAGCAGGATTTCTGGCATGGCTTGGGGTTGCATCTGATGATGCAGTTATGTCGGCATATGCGCAATTGTCTTTTACATATCTAAAAAAACAACAACGTGCCGATGGCTCGTGGGTTTATAATGAAGATGCTCAACAAAAATTCCCGGAATATCACACAGGGTATATTCTAGAAGGGTTATCCCTTTATTTACTCCATACATCACCTGACACGAGTGACGTAGCATTGCTACGGCGTGGGGCAGACTATTATATAGATCAGCAGATAACTCCTGAAGGCACGGCACTTCTCTTTAGTAAGTCGTTCTCGCAGACTATTTCCCTTGAGGAATTATCGGATTACATGTTCCTTACTCCTGCTACTCTACCATTGTCTAAACAATTATTATCTGAACAACCAGCGCGGCTCTGGGGACAGGCATGGGCGGTTGGTTCGCTTGCACTGGTTGCTCAGGTTACAGATGACCCGGTGTATCTGGAACATGCCGGGCGCGTTTATACCTGGATGTATGAGAATCTGGCCTTGCCCAATGGTGCATTTGCATTTCTTCCAGATGATCAGAGTGTCTATTTTCGACATGAGGGCCATGTGTTGTATGGTGTTGGTTTGCTTGCTGAAACTGGATTGATGCAACTGCATGATGTGTATCTTCCTTTGTGTATAAATTGATATTGAAGAGCGGATTGAAATGGGTGTCTTACGTCTCGGTCAAATCCTTGTTTATATAGTGGTGTGTATCGCGCTTCTCTGGCAATTAACTACTATCGCTGGTTCAGAGTTATCACGTAATGTTGCAAATATATACGCAATGACGGTTACATATAATCGCTCATTGCCGGTTACGTCTGGTGAATGGGGCCGTTGTCAGGAATATGCTTTCAGGTCTGAACGAGTTGATGCTTCGGATATTATGTCGGGGGCTATAGCACAGTTAGATTGCCAGGGTACTGTTCATCGTTTCGCAAAGGTGCCTGACGAGACTCTTACAGACATAGAAGTGTTCTGGTCTGGTTATACCCTGGAGAGAAGCGGTGAGCATGTTAAGGCAGTGCAACGCTGGCAGCGCTATCCTGCTATCGGAAACTACTTTATGTCGTTAGCACGTTATAATCACCAACAGAATAATACTGAAGTTATACCCTCACTTACTGCATTGGCGGTGATGGTTAAGCCGCAGGACTGGACATTGTATCTTCAACGAGGGCAACTTTTAATGAGCGAGTCGCCTACACTGGCTATTCAGGCTTTCCGAAAAGTCATTGAACTTACGCCGGATCAAGCGCCTGGGTATGTAAATCTTGGTGTTCTTTATACTCAGCAAGGGGAATTTGCGGCAGCCAGTGGATTGTGTCACACCGCAACTGAATTAGAACCCGAAAATCTAAGAGCATGGCAGTGTTTGGGCGAGGCAGCATTTTATGCGGGGGACTGGGCAGTAGCAGAGCAGGCATTTGTAAAAAAATTAGACGTGGCTTCTGACGATCCGCAGACACTCTTCTGGTTGGGACGTACCTATCGTTATATGGATCAAAATGCGCAAGCTGTGAAATTGTTGCAGCGAGTAATACAGGCTACCCCTGGCAATGACTCCTTAGTAACGTTTGCATGGTATGAGTTGGGATATGCTTTTAGTAATCAGGGTCAGCGTGCAGAGGCTATTCATGCGTTTCAGCAGGTACAGGAAATAAATCCGGATTTCGCTTACATCGATAATGTTTTAATAGAGCTTTCTCGGCTTGAGGACAATCAGAACGTCAAGTAAGTGGTATCGGTAAGCGGATCTATGCTTTCACTAAAACGCTATGTTCTACTGTTGCAGACAGTAAGACCGGGTCCGTTTATCTCTGACCTGATCCTGACGACGCTGACTTCGATTGCTACGACAATCACGTCGGTCCTGATTATACGTATTCTGGCGGGCGGCCTAGGGCCTGAACAATTTGGCGCTTATGCACTATCACGACGAATACTGGCCACTGTTATGCCGGTTTCGACACTGACAATGAGTATGGCTATCCCCCGGTATGTGGCGATTTCTCATACAGAAACAGAGCGCGACAGTTATTTTTTGAGTGGTCTCATTCTGGCACTGGTACCTGGCATCGCTGTTCTTTTGATTGGTTTTGTTTTCGATGAACAGTTGACGCTTATACTTTTTCATGATGAGTTGTACCTGTCGTTATTTAGAATGACGCTCTGGATGATAGCGGGTTATTCTATTTATATCACGCTGTATGCTTTTCATCGTGGCATGCAGGAGATGCGGCTGGCGAACTTTTGGCAGATGTGTATTATCGCTTTTGGTCCTCTTGTGCTGACCTGGTTTTTTGCGCATGTAGGACGTGCAGATATAATTGTAGCGCTCTTTGCTGGGTTGATGTGGTGTGCATTAATTCCACTTGGTATAATAACCTTTAAGGTGATACTTCGAACAAATCGGTGGGTAGATCTTAGTCAACCTTTAAGACAGATGGCACTGTATGGGTTGCCGCGTGTACCTGGAGGATTTGCGTTGGCAGGGCTTTTTGCTATTGGCCCATTGCTGGCACCATATTTTGGTTCGCTCAAAGAAACGGGTTATCTGGCTGCCGGTCAGTCTGTCTTGACCGTGCTCCAGGGCGGATTGGTGGGTTTCGGTCTGGTTGCACTCCCCCGGTTAGCACAGATGGTTGCAGCGGAACAACAGGAAGCTATTAAAAAAGCTGTTGAGAATATTTTGGGTCTCATCCTGCATCTGGGGCTTTTTGGGGTAGTACAGGGGTTGTTATGGGCGGATACGGTTGTTCTGGCCCTGCTTGGACCACAGTATCAGGAGGCAATACCATTAATACGGGTAATCCTTCTGTCACTTGTGCCGTATTTGGCGTATGTGATGCTGCGCTCAGTTATCGATGCCGTCGAGGAGCGAGCAATTAATACCATGAATCTTTTTGTTGCATTGATAATAGCTTTGGTTGTTGGAGTGCCAGTAGCCAGTAGTGGCCTGGGTGTCCTCGGTTTGGCCCTCGGCACAACTGCAGGATTTATCATACTGGGTATTTCCACGGTTTACTACCTGTCCCGGAAATACGAGATAAGATGGGAAACTCTTCGGGTTCGAGAAATTGTGTTTCTTAATTTTGGCCTCTTATTGTTTGCTGGTCTGCTTAAATGGGGGTGGGTGACACTATTTCCAGAGGGATCATTGCTGGTCTGGAGTGGTATTGTTTTAGTGTGTTTGTTCGGTGTCTATTTGTTTGTACTATGGCAATTACGTTTTGGCTGGTTATTAGATTTGGTAAAGCGGGTACTCGTGCGCGGAATGAAATAACATGACAAGCTTTGTCTTTGCAAATTGGAGTTTCTGTCTTGCAACAAGCCTGTTGCTGACAATGGTTATTCTGTGGCAACGCTTCCTATTAATCAAACCCAGTATCATCATGATCATTTTTTTTCATCTGATGATCCAGTGGGCTGCGGCTATAAATTCACCGGAAATTGAAGACTATCTTCCAAATCCGTGGGTGTTTGCGCTACTCTCCCAGGGATTTCCCTTCATCGGCTTACTTGGTTCGATCTGGATCGGACGCCGAAGTGCTTACATAACCTGGAAAAGACTTCTTCAATCGCAGCCTGTTTTATCACGAACACGTAAGAAAGCACTCTTTATCCTTGGAAGCTATGTCATTATTTTTGTTTTCATCTATTTGCAACATGTGCCGTTTAGTCGCACGGGACTCTATACTATTTTTGCCGATCCCCTACAGTCCGCGCTGGCACGTGAATATTCTCTAAAGTTGCAAGATAGTGCTGTCGTTCGGTATGGTTATGGGTTTCTAATAAGTGTTTTTGCTCCTCTGCTTGCAGTATTGTTAGCGGATGAGTTGATGCGTCATATAAAACAGCTGCATGTTCTTAAGAGTGTTATCTTGATTGTTACATTAGGTGGCCTCCTGGTTGCGGTCAGCCTGAGTGGCGCGCGTAGTTTTGCTGCAATAATTATTTTTACTGTTTTGTTCGCCGGGCTCTTACGGCGTGGGTTGCCCATCAATATGTTCTATGCCGGGGGAATGGTTTTAGCAGTGCTGGCCTTTCCGACCCTGCTATCAATAGTACGGGAAGGGCGTGATGTCAGTTGGTTGCTTTTCTGGGAATATTTGCAAGGGGGTATCTTCTCTCGAGTTTTCTATTTGCCGATGCAGACCGGATTATGGTTTACGCATTATGCACAAACGGTAGGGTTTCTGGGAGTACAGGCAGTACCACGACTGGCA
>CAKZQX010000304.1 GCA_937141995.1 uncultured Chloroflexaceae bacterium
CAGGGCACCCCGCATGCCGTGGGACCGCCGCGCATCAGCTTTTCAGACAGTCTCTTAGTTCTTTGTTCCTGTTCTCAGTTCTTTAGTTCTTTGTTCTTTGTTCTCTACCAGCATGAATGACCAGGTAAACCAGAACCATAACACCCCACAACCGGATGCACTCGATCCGGCCGCCGGGCCGCAGAGCGAACTGGAGCAGCGCGTCGCGGAGCGTACCGCCGAGTTGCAGCAGACCATCGCTATCCTTGTCCAGGAAGTAGCGAAGCGCGAGCAGACCGAGGCGGCCCTCCAGCAGCGGGTGGCCTTTGAGAAGCTGATTACGACGATCTCGACGCGCTTTATCAATCTGGCAACCAGCGACATCGACACCGGCATTGACCAGGCCCTGGCGGACATTGGTCGTTTTGCGCAGGTAGACCGCAGCTATGTCTTTCGCTACACCAGCGGCGGCACCATTATGGAGTATACGCACGAGTGGTGTGCCGAGGGAATTGTAGCCGCGCTCCACCGCTTCCAGCAACTGCCCGCCGCCACGCCGGCATGGTCGAATGAGCAGTTGCAGCGCGGGGAGGTGCTGCATATCGCCGACGTTGCCGAACTACCGGCGGCGGCCGCAGCCGAGCAACGCATCTTTCAGGAGCAGGGCATTCAGTCGTTGGTTGCGGTGCCCATGGTGTACCGGGGCACGGTGGTGGGCTTCCTGGGCTTTGATGCAGTGCGCCAGGCGAAGACCTGGCCGGATGAGAGCATTGCCCTGCTGCGCATTGTTGGCGATATCTTTGTCAATGCCTTGCAGCGCAAGCAAACCGAGGAAGCGCTGCAGGAGAGCCGGCGCATGCTCAGCGCGTTGATGCGCAACCTGCCGGGCATGGCCTACCGGCGACGCAATGCTCCCGGCTTCCCGCTAGAATTCGTTAGTGAAGGCTGTTTTGCGCTGACCGGGCATCACCCCGCCGAACTGCTGGAAGATCAGACGTTGACCTACCGGCATCTCATCCATCCCGATGATCAGGCGCGGGTGCGGGAGGAGGTCAACGCGGCGGTGCAGGTGCGGCGGCCTTTCCAGTGTACCTACCGCATTATGTTGCCCACCGGCGAGGAGAAGTGGGTCTGGGAGTATGGGCGCGGCGTGTATGGTCCGGGCGGTACCCTGCTGACGCTGGAGGGGTTTGTCACCGATGTCACTGAGCGGGTGGTGACGCAGCAGGTACTGGAGCAGCGGGTTGCCGAGCGTACGCGGGAACTCTCCGCGCTGCTGACGGTCCAGCAGGCGCTGACCAGCCACCTTGACCCGGACGCCGTCCTGCAGATGATTGCCAAAGAAGCCTGCCGATTGACGGCGGCAACCTTTGGATCGATTTTCCTGCGCGATGGTGATGAACTGTATGCCACCGCCCTGGCGGGTGAGCATGGGCCCGGCATGGTTGTGGGCTATCGCATGCCCATCCAGGGTTCGGCAACCGGGCTGGCGTTAACGATCGGCGAACTGCTCCAGATTGACGATGCCTGGACTGATCCGCGCGTCAATCGAGAGGCAATCGAGCGGGTCGGTATTCGCTCGTTGTTGATTGCACCATTGATGTCGGGGACGCAGGCACTGGGCATGCTTTCAATCGGCCACCAGCAGTCGGGCATGTTTAGCACCAATGACCGGCGTATCCTGGAGATGTTTATTCCGGGAGCGGTCATTGCCCTGGAGAATGCGCGGCTCTATGCCGAAGCGCAGGAGGCCGCCGCCTTCAAAGAGCGCCGACGACTGGCGCGCGAACTGCATGATGCCGTCACGCAGACGCTCTTCTCCGCCGGCATGATCGCCGGGGTGCTGCCGCGCATCTGGGAACGGAACCCGGACGAGGGCCGGCGCCGCCTGCAGGAGTTACGCCGGTTGACCCGGGGTGCGCTGGCCGAGATGCGTATGCTGCTGCTGGAACTGCGCCCGGCCGCCCTGGTCGATGTGCCGATGCATGATCTGCTGCGACATCTGGTCGATGCGCTGACCGCGCGGGAGCAGCTTGAGACCACTGTTACAATTCCGGACGAGGTCAACCTGCCGGCGGAGGAAAAGACCGCCTTCTACCGGATTGCCCAGGAAGCGCTCAACAATGTGGTAAAACATGCCCGCGCCGGCCGGGTGGATATTCAACTGGCGACGGAGGCGGAACAGGTTATCCTCTGCATCCAGGATAATGGGGCGGGGTTTGCGCCGGGCAGCGTGGCGGCGGGGCATCTGGGGTTGCGCATCATGCGCGAGCGGGCCGAGGCCATCGGCGCGCACCTGGAGATTGAGAGTGAGCCGGGGCAGGGGACCCGCATCTGCCTGCGCCGGCAACCGGGAGACATAGAGAGGTGAGGGGGCAATGATGACGCAAGCGCATACTATTCGGGTGCTGCTGGTTGATGATCATACCGTGGTGCGGAGTGGGCTGTCGGCCTTCTTCCTGGCCTTTGATGATCTGGAACTGGTCGGTCAGGCCGCCGGCGGGGAAGAGGCGATCCGGCTGTGTGAGCAAGTGCAGCCTGATGTAATCCTGATGGACCTGGTGATGCCGGGCATGGATGGGGCAACGGCCACCCGCCGGATCCGCGAGCGCTGGCCGCAGATCCATGTGATCGCCCTGACCAGCTTCCCCGACGAGGATCTGGTGCATAAGGCGATCCAGGCGGGAGCGACTAGCTACCTGCTCAAAAATATCGAGCCCGATGAACTGGAGGCAGCCATTCGTGCGGCGGCCGCCGGCCGGCCCACCCTCGCGCCGGAGGCAACCCGCGCACTGATCAACGCCACTGGACGGCCCGCGCCTCCCGGTTATGATCTCACCCCGCGTGAGCGCGAGATCCTGGCACTCATGGTGCAGGGCTTGACGAACCCGGAAATGGCCGCGAAGCTGGATCTCAGCATCTCGACGATCAAGTTCCATGTGAGCAGCGTGCTCGCCAAACTGGGTGTTGCCGGCCGTACCGAAGCCGTCTCGCTGGCGTTGCAGCATAACCTGGTGAAGTAATCTCCTGGTACTGCCAGGAGGTACGCGGTCGGTTCCACATGAGGTGTTCATCTAGATGCATGGCCCGATTCGCTGCCGGCAGCGCGGAAGAAACCTTCCTTATTTCACACAAATTTTTGCACGTTGTGCAAAAATTTGTGTGAAAAAGAAAAACAGTACCATGCTGCCGCAGGCGAATCAGACTTCCATCGGGTGAAACGCTCGATTTGCATGCCCACCGCGTACCTCCTGGTACTGCCAGGAGGTACGCGGTCTCTGACGTGGCAGCGCATGGCGCCGCCGGCAGCGCGGAAGAAACCTTCTTTTTCACAAGCATTTCCACTTTGTGCAAAATGCTCGTGAAAAAAATAAGATCTGCCACCATGCCGGCGGCGCTATCCGCTGCCCGGAGCAGCGTCCGCATATGTTCTGCAATTGAATGCGGTTATCTGTCGGTACAACCGGGGTGTGCCTCAAGCGTGAACCATCACGTTCCAGAATGATCATTATTCCTCCTATTTCCGGATTGCGCGTGTCGGCACCGGTTTCCTGTGAGCAGGATACATGATCTGACTGAGAAATGCTTCCGACAGGGGGACAATTGTGGACTGGCCGTGCGACCATGGAACACCCTGGTCAACTGACCAGGGTGATACTGCAGAGGGCATGAACACCTACTTCACCACTGTCTGGTACACTCCGCAACGCTTTAACCGTTCCTGGCCCCCAAACGATAGGGGTATCACGCCATGCCAGAGATGCATGATCGTGATGAATGCGGTCGTCCATCCGGCGACTGGGATGCACCTCCGGTAGGGGTAACGGAACATTCCGCCCGCTACCGCTTTGACGATAGTATATTGGCATACATCTACCCAGTGGTCGGTTGATACAAAAATAACATTTCTCCTGGATCACTTCTTGCAGTACCTACTGCGGGTTCACAGCAAAATTGAGAGAGGAGAAGCAACTATGCAACTCTACCGTCAGATGTTGGCGATTGTCGGCCTGCTGCTGCTGCTTGTGCCGGGTGGCATTACCCAGGCGCAACCGGCGGACCTGGCTATCACGATCCAGCCGGAGAGCGCTCCGCCGGGCACGGAAGTGACGATTACGGGCCAGGGCGCACCACCCAACACCTCGGTCCAGGTACTCTTCGCCCCTTTCAATGATCCGGCCGCATGCCGCGCCGGGCGCGGCGCAGAGAGTGTAGCCGTTGTCACCACAGACGCTGACGGAACTTTTAGCGCGACCCATACGGCCCAGCGGTTGAGTGCAGACCAGGCCGGGAATACCTATCTGGCGCAACTCAGCGAAGGTCCGGTCCCCCGCCCCAACTCCAACCTGGAGTGCTTTACCTTTGGGCAGCAGCAGGACGCGCGCTACTTTCCGGAGACGAATCACACGGTGAGCGGTGAGTTCCTGAACTACTGGCAGGAGCAGGGTGGTCTGGCCGTTTTTGGCTACCCGCTGACGGATCGTCTCCAGGAGGAGGGCCGGGATGTGCAATATTTTGAGCGGCAGCGCTTTGAATTGCATCCCGAAAATCAACCGCCTTATAACATCCTGCTTGGTCGGCTTGGCGCACAACTGCTGGAGCGCCAGGGCGTTGACTGGCGGGCGGATCGGGAACCTACCCGTGAGCCGCAGTGTATCTGGTTTGATCAAACCACGCAGAATGTCTGCAATCAGGGTGACGGGGTTGGTTTCCGCTCCTACTGGAGCAACAACGGCCTGGAGTTCGATGGTCAACCGGGCACCAGTTATGCCGAAAGCCTGGCACTCTTTGGCTATCCGCTCACCACGGCTCAGGTTGAGACCAACAGCAGCGGCGATCAGGTGCTGACCCAGTGGTTCGAGCGGGCACGCTTCGAGTGGCACCCGGATAACCCGGCGGGATCGCAGGTGCTGTTGGGGCGACTGGGTGCCGAACTGCTGCAAGGGGGTGGGGAGCCACAGCCGCAGCCGGAACCGCCAGTTTTTAACCAGGTGCAGATCTACTTTATCGCGCTGGGGGATGCAGGACAGTCCGGCGTCGAGATTGGCTGTAACGACAGCGCGGTGCCGGTGGAAGTCGCCATCGAACCGACCACGGCGCCGCTTACAGCGGCGCTGGAGACGCTCTTCTCCATCGACAGCCGGGAGTATGGCGAGACAGGGCTCTATAATGCGTTCTACCAATCGAACATACAACTGGAAAACGCCACAGTCGAAAATGGCCTGGCAACCATCAACCTGTCGGGCGATCTTCAGCTTGGCGGCGCATGCGACAATCCCCGGATAGAGGCACAGATCGAGCAGACAGCCCTCCAGTTTCCGACCGTTGACGAAGTGGATGTTTTCCTGAATGGTCAGCCGCTGGAGGATGTGTTGGCAGGCAGTGCTTGATCACATATGACAACTCGCTACTACGTCTGATCACGTAGCTACTAATAGAGCGCACGGGGCCGGAACATACCTGCTCCTTGCGCTCGCTTCATTTTCGGCATGCTTACACCCTGATCCGCCATCCTCTATTCTCCATCCTGCATCCGTTACCCACAACCACCTGAACCACAGGAGGTCCCGCTGAACCATAAATGAACCAAAAATCGATAAAATGACCCCTTGACAACCATTCAGAACCATGCTATACTCCTGACAACGAAGAAACACACGACGCACACGACGGCACACGAATAACTGAATAGCAATAATCCAGACGAAACACAC
>CAKZQX010000305.1 GCA_937141995.1 uncultured Chloroflexaceae bacterium
CAGGCGATTTCAGCCAGGAGATGCGGTATTCGGCGACATATCCGGGTCTGGTTTTGGTGCTTTTGCCGAATATGTAGCTGCTGCTGAAGATGTACTGGCGCTGAAACCGGACAGTATGACCTTTGCGCAGGCCGCAGCCGTTCCACAGGCGGCTGTCCTCGCCCTGCAGGGATTGCGCCAGGGACAGATTCAGCCGAAAAAAAAGGTCTTAATCAATGGTGCGGGCGGGGGTGTGGGAACGTTTGCGGTGCAACTGGCCCACTCATTCGGCGCTGACGTGACTGGTGTGGACAGCCCGGGGAAGTTAGACATGGTGTGCTCGCTGGGGGTAGACCAGGTTATTGACTACACCCAGGCAGATTTTACCCAAACTGGACAGCAGTATGACCTGATTCTTGATGTTGTAGCATCGCGTTCAATCTTCGCTTACCGGCGGGCCTTACGTCCGGGAGGCATGCTGGTCATAGTCGGAGGTGCCTTACCGACAATTCTCCGGGTTGCCACCCTGGGAGCCTGGATCTCAAAGACCGGGAGTAAGAAAATGGGGGTGCTGCTGCATAAACCAGACCCGGATGATCTGGATTTTATCAAAGCGCTGTTTGCGCCCGGCACGGTCGTACCCGTTATCGACCGATGTTACCCGTTATCTGCGACGGCGGAAGCGCTCCGCTATTTTGGTACCGGGCAAGTTCATGGGAAAATCGTCATAACGGTGGAAGACAACGCTCCATGAAGTTCCCGCCTACTGCAAGTGTTTCGCCAGGACGGGGCGCGCCCAACAACAATTCGGACGTGCAACCTGCAACATTCGGCTGTAGATTGCACATCCGGAACTGACAGATCTTACGCGGTCACTGACCTGAAAGCATATTTCGCCTGCGGCAGCATCGTACGTTTTTCTTTTTCACAAACAATTTGCACAGAGTGCAAATTGTTTGTGAAAAAAAGATAGGATCTTCCGCCCTGCCGGAGGCAGAATCTCCTGTCGGATCAACAACCGCGTAACGCGTGTAATTGACACGCGTTACGCGGTGAGCGTTTCACTGGGCACTTTACCGAGTGAAACGCAGCCATCGCCTTGCCGGAGGCGATATTCACTTTCAAGGGAACCCCGCCGGGACGCCCGGGGGATGTCTCTTTTGCCGAGTGTGCCTCTGGATTATGGCATCCCGGCATTCAAGCCCTCCATCTACCGGCGTAGCACAACTACGCAATTATACGTAGCCCCTACTCCCCCCTTTTACACAACCGTCCGCCCACCGATGCGTGTTCCGCAAAACGCGAATCCTGATTTCGGTTGATGTCTTTGGCACGCCCTTCTGGTAGAGTAGAGTCACACAGCGGGAAAGAACGAAGAACCTCGGAATCGAGAACAGACGAGCAGAGTACTGTTACAGTATGGGCCACCGGCTGAAGGAGGGACAGATGCAAACCACAACAGTAGATGCACGTACAATTTCACCCATTCGTGAGTTCATCACACCAGTCATCACCATTCGCGCCGCCGAACCGGATGATGCCGGGGCACTGCATCGCCTCCTGGCCGAGCCGCAGATTATCTACAACACGGTGCATCTGCCCAGTATCTCGCTGGAGCAGACCCGCGCACTGCTGGCCGAGGAGGATCGCCATGTCCTGGTAGCCTGCATGGATGATCAGGTCATTGGTGCAATCGGGCTGATGGTCAATCGCGCTCCCCGGCTGCGGCATGTTGCCGCCATCTGTAAGCTGGCGGTCAGTGGGGCATGGCAGGGTCAGGGCATCGGCTCCCGGTTACTGACGGCCGCGCTCGATCTGGCCGACAACTGGCTTAACCTGGTCCGCATCGAGTTGTTTGTCTATGCCGATAATGCGCCGGCAATTGCGCTCTACGCGAAGTACGGCTTTGTGGTCGAGGGTACTCACCGCGCGGCGGCCTTCCGCGCCGGGCAGTATGCCGATGCGCTGTCGATGGCGCGTGTTCGTAACCGGGGCTAACACGTTTTTGCCACCGCGGACCGGAGAACACCGAGGGATGTGGCCGGTGCCACTTCAACGCGATCTGCGCTCCGTTCCGGCGCATCCATATCACTACGGTTCTTCTACGCACGGAGCCCATTGCTGCCACCGAACGCACGGAGAATACTGAGAATCTGGAGAAACAGGTCGTTGGAGGCCGCGCTCCCAGCATGAAGACAGGTATGTCTCGCTGGAAGCGCGGCCTCCGGAATGGGGAAAGAGCAGGCGAGCGCATGGCTCCCGCACTCCATATCCGCAACTATGCGGTTGCGCCGCTCTGCACCAGGGCGGTGTCAAGCACCTGCTGGAAGGCATCCATGTCGGCATTCAGGTCGCTCAAGCGCTGGGTAACCTGGTTGCTGGCCGAGTCGGCGCTGACCATATCGGCGGTGCGCAGGCGGATCACTTCAGCATGAACATTGTCCAGGTTGGCGTCAATGTTCTGGAGTTGCGCATGGATACGACCCACATAGGTCTCGAGCGCCTGCGCATTTTCCTGGCGGCTCACCAGCGCCTGGCGCGTCCCCTGAAGCTGCTGCAATGTATAGTCGTCGGTGGTGCGGGC
>CAKZQX010000306.1 GCA_937141995.1 uncultured Chloroflexaceae bacterium
GGGCGCTGTCCGGTGGATCAGGGCACCCCGCATGCCGGGGGACCGACGCGCATCATCTTTTCAGACAGTCTCCTCACTTCGGAAAATCGGTGGGCGATGAGGTCGCATTGAGCAGTTGTTGCAGCCGGTTGTGCTGCTCAATCACAAAGCGGCCGCTCGTCAGCGCATGCGGCTGGAGGGTAGCGGAGTCCAGGCCGCACACAAAGATCTCACCGCCGGTAGCGCCACCCAGTGCAATATGGGTGCTTCTCGTCAGGCAGAAGAAGTCAAACTCGCCCATGATGTACGGCGGGAGATCCAGATTAACCCGTTCGCCCGGATCGAGCAGCACTGAACTTGCCATCTTCGGCAGCGTAAACACCATCGGCTCGTCCGCCTGGTTAAGCAGGCTGATCCGGGGCTCGCGGTGGGCCGGCAGGACGAAGCGGGCCGGAGTACACCCGGCTGTGGTGATGACAATATCGGCAGGCGCGGGGGTGTACGCGGTGTACAGTTCACCCAGTCTATTCCACTGGAGCGCAGCCACAAGCAGCAGCGGTAGCAAGACCAGCAGGAAGCGCCAGGGATAACGCATCGTTCAATCCTCCAATCCGCTTGATGTGCAGCAGGAATGCCGCGATCAGCATACCCTATAATTGACCGCTGAACGTGACAATCGGGTGACAACACCGCCCTGCCGGAGGCGAAATTGCCTTTTGGGTGAGCAACCGCGTAACTCCTGTTACGCGGTTGCTGCTGGATGAGCGGCGGATCAGGGCCGCCGCTGTGCGCGCTGCCGCACCCAGCGCAGCCCGCGCTCGATAGCGGCTGCGGGAGCTTCGGGTGGGCGGGGCGGCTGGATTGGAAATGGTTCGCGTCCCAAATCGGCCAGCACACGGTTGGCGGCGGCCATGCCGGTGGTGCAGGCGCGCTCCAGGAAGAGGGCCGGATGCGGATAGCGTAGCCAGTCGCCGCAGCAACTGATCCCCGGCCAGGGCGTGTCAACGCCCAGATAGCGCGAGTTTGCGCCGATGCTGAACCGGGTGTGAGTGGCGGCGTTGCGCTGGAAGTTGCTCTGGAGCAGATGACCGCGCAGCTCGGGGTAGGCGCGGTAGATGTCGGTGATGGCTCGCGCCAGGAGGGTTGCGTCGGGCAGATCGAGGAGTTCCTGCGGGCCGTAGATGTGTGCTTCGATCAGGCTGCCGCCGGTTGCCTGATGCCAGGCGGTCGTCGCCGGCTGAAAGCGGTGCAACCAGAAGAAGTTATCGATAGTAAAGTCGCCGCTGCAAATGCCCGACTCGGCGGTATGCGCCGGAGCCACCCTGAACCAGAGCCGCACAATGCCGGTACTCAACCCCTGCGGCCAGGCCAGATCCGCCGCAGCGGGGGCCGTGTCCGTACTATCGCAGAAGAGCGTGCGCGCGGCCGGCGCATCCAGCGCCACCACCAGATGCTGTGCCGCAACCGTTCCGGCGGAGGCGGTCAGATCGCCCGGATCTGCCGGATTTACGGAACGCCAGGCAACCCGCCAGCCGTCCGTGGTTTGCTCCAGTGCGGTCGCCGCCGTCGTGGTGTGAATGGTGCCGCCATGCTGGGCAATTCGGGCAAGCATGGGCGTAATCAGGCAGGTGCCCGGATCTGCCGGCAGGTAGTCAAACTCCCAGGCATCCCGCCGCAGCAGCGTGTAGAAGCGCATAAAGGCCAGGAAACCACCGAGCGGCACATCTTGCGGATGGGCGGCCAGCCCGCTGCGCATCAGCGCCGAAACAAACGCTCGTAGACGCGGCGGCCAGCGGTCAAATAGTTCGTCCAGCGTGCGCCCATCCAGCGGGGCCGGCTCGCACAGCGGATCATACGCCAGCGCCAGGTAGAGACTCCCCGCGACACGCGGCAACCCGATCAGATCATGCCAGGTCAGCATCGCCAGAAATTGTGGACGAACCAGCAGTGCCAGGTAGTGCAACGGTGCCGGGATCGGGCTGCGCCGCACGCTGCTGCCCGCTTCGCTGCGCTGAATCCGCCCGTTGCTGCTGTGCAGCCACTCCTCGCGCCGGGCCGGCACCAGGTCGGGGATGATGTCGTGGCGCTGGAGCAGGCTGCGCAGGTTGTGATACTGCCCCCACAGGCCATGGATGCCATGCTCGGCCACAAACGACCAGGTCTGGTTGTTCTGTGTCAGCGTGACGGGGGACAAACCGGCGAAGCGACCACCGCATCGGGGCGCGGCTTCCAGCAGCAGGGGTTGCAACCCGCGCTCGGCCAGGAGCAGCGCCGCCGTCAGCCCGGCCAGACCAGCGCCGATAACGATAACCGGGTGATGTGCTGATGGATTGAGGGCGGATTGGGATGCCGGGGTGGGCAGGGTAAAATCGGTCACGTTGTTGCCTCTATCACCCTGTCTGCAGGCGGGAAGTGGTGGGCCACCCAGGATTCGAACCTGGAACCTGTCGGTTATGAGCCGATTGCTCTGCCATTGAGCTAGTGGCCCCTGCTCTTCAGATGAAGAGTACAACGTACATTATAGTCCGCTCATAGCTGTCGGTCAAATGCTCACTCCTCCAATGATGGGTGCAGGCGCTCATGGCCGGCCGCTTCGGCCATGGTCTCGGCCAGGAGCGCGAAGGTGCGCGCCCAGGCTGCCTCGATTTCGGGCGTAAACTGTTGCTGCAGGCTCTGGCGTAGCGCCCAGAGCAGCGCCACGCCGGCCACAACATAGTGCCGGCTCTGCACGCCGTTGTGGGCATGCTGCCGTCCCAATGCCTGCGCGTGCGGGAGCACCCGCTCCGGCTGGTGCAACTCCTGAATGACCCACCAGAGCAGGCGCATAAAACTCTGTTCCGCGTGCGGCGATCCGTCCTGAAACAGGCATCGCGTCGATGGGTCAAGCTGGTGTAACCGCTGGTAGAACAGCGCGGCTATCGTGTCGGCAATCGGTTGAATATGCACAAGTGAAGCCTGCACCAGGGCGATCTGTTCTGGATCCATAGTTTATTGAGTGATGCGTGATGCGTGATGCGTGATGCGTTTTTACAAGCGTACTGCGGATCAGCGTAGTGCTAATTAATTTTGAGATTTAAGCTGAACACCATGGATCTGGAGTCCCGGCTTCAGCCGGATCAGGCTTTCCTGGTAAGTATGCTGCGGCCCCGGCAGGCATCCAACCGGCTAAAGCCGGGACTCCCGCAGCAGTAGAGTGCATTCGCTGCATCCAATCGGCGAAAGCCGGGAGTCCCGCGGCAGTAGGGTGCATTCGCTGCATCGTTCTTCTGCCACACGTCATACCTGGACTATTTTTCAAACTTCATCAGCACACTCACGTTGCTACTTATCGTTCCACAGAGCAACAGTTAACAGAGCCGTAAAGCCCAGGCCGACACACTCATCAACATCCCAGATCACGCTTACACGAAATGAATAGAACTACTCTACCAGAGCTATGCTGGAGGTGCATCAGCAGGAAAGCGGAAGTTGCGCTGCGTGAAACGTGGGTAGGCGTTCGCCGGAGAACTACATACTGCCTGGGTGTAACTACGCAGAATTACGTAGCCGGCTCTACCGGATTGCGTAGCGTCAGGTAGTGAGCGTCCCCACTGCCGCCAGGATATGTCATCCCTGCGGCGGGGCGGCGTCGGCCAGGCCGGTGCGGATGGCGTAGAGCGCCGCCTGCGTCCGGCTTGCCAGATGCAGCTTGCTGAGAATGTTGCGCACATGTGTGGCGACCGTACGCTCACCAATCACCAACCGCCCGGCGATATCCTGGTTGGTCATGCCCTGCGCCACCAGTTGCAGTACCTCCAGTTCGCGCTCGGTCAGCGGATGCTCGGCGGGAGGTAGATCGGGCGGGCGGTTGATCTCGCGCAGAACTTTGCGGGCAATCGTCGGGTGCAGCGCGCTCTCGCCATTGTAGATATCGCGGATCGCCTGGATTAACTGCTCCGGCAGCGAGTCCTTGAGCAGATAGCCCTGCGCCCCGGCTTTGATCGCCGAGAAGACGCTGTCGTCATCATCAAAGCTGGTCAGCACCAGGATGCGGACATTCATCTGCTCATGTTTGATCTCCTTAATCGCCGTGACGCCATCCTTGCGCGGCATCTTCAGATCGAGCAGGATAACATCGGGCTGTAATGCCGCTACCTGGCGGATCGCTTCCTCGCCATTGGCGGCCTCACCCACGAGCGTAAACTCCGGGATGCGCTGGAGCAGGGTGCGCAGCCCTTCCCGCACCACCGCGTGATCGTCGGCGATCAAAATTCGGATTGTATCGGTCATCACATTCCCTCCCCCGTGGCGTTGTCAATCTTCAAAATTTCCTATTTGACAGGACTTACACGTTTAGTTCCAACCCAGGCGTTTGTTTGGATGAACGGCCCGATGCGCCTGCGGTAGGGTGGTACTTCTTCATCTTTTTCAATGTCTTTTTCTGTCCCGCCGGAGACACTATCCATTGTCAAACACAGGATCGCGTAACGCATATGAGCACGGGGCGTTTCGCGTTTTTCGCCCATTTCGCGGTGTTCGTGGTCCAAACCTACACCGCATAATCCATGTATGTGATACGAATTATGTAGTCCGCTGCGATGGAGTGCCTTTCGCCTCCGACAGGGCGGTAGGGGCGAACCATCTTCTTGCAACGGCTATACTGTCAGTTCCTGCACATCCGCCTCGATCTGATGTAGCGTAACCCGAACACGCGTCCCGCTCCCCGGCGTTGAACAGATCTCCAGCGTACCGCCCAGTTGCTCAACCCGCTCGCGCATGCTCTCCATCCCCACACCCGGCATGCTCTCGTCCGGGTCAAACCCCTGCCCATCGTCGGCAATCTCAACCGTGAGCGGCACGCCCACCGCCTGGATCGTCACTGTAACATTGCCCGCCTGGGCATGCTTCAGCGCATTGTTGAGCGCTTCCTGAATGATGCGGTAGAGCTGTTCCTCCACCGTAATCGGCAGATCGAGTGTGCCCTCAACCAGAATGCGCCCATTGATCCCCGATCGCCGCTCCACCGCTTCCAGGCGGCGCTGAATTGCGCCCACCAGCCCCTCCTGCTCCAGCACCGGCAGACGCAACTGGTAGATCAGCAGGCGCATTTCGCGGAGCGCCTGGTTGGCGATACTGCCCAGCCGCGCAAAATGGGCCACAACCTGGTCAAGCTGTTCCTCTTCGGCCTGCAAGCGCCAGCCCTCGGCCAGCAGCGTCAGGCTGTAGAGCGACTGAGTCACCGAGTCATGCAGTTCGCGCGCCAGGCGGCCACGCTCCTCGCGTACGGCCGCTTGCCGCACCTGCTGCCGTAGCCGCGCATTCTCAATTGCCAGCGCCGACTGCGCGGCAAAGGCCACCGCCAGTTTGATCTCCTCGTCCACAAACTGCCGCGATCGGGCATCGTACAATGAAATTGTACCGTAGACCTCACCTTTGATGATCAGGGGCACCACCAGTGTGGCCCGGAAGCGCCGCCGGATCTCCACCACCAACCGCCGGTAGTCCGCGCCAAGCGCGTCGCGGGCCAGCAATCCATCCAGCAGGCTGGTCATATCGGCGATGGCGACCGGCTGCCGGCTCAGAATCGCATCATAGCAGATCGTGAGGGTAGCTTCATGGATCAGAATGCCCTGGTAGTCTTCCTCAAACCCCTCCGCCGCTTCGACGCGGAAGATTTCACCCGTTACGCCATCCGCCGGCTGAAGAAAGCGGTAGATCACCCCGACATCCACGCCAAGCATGCGGTTTGCCTGGCCGACAATAAAATGCAGAATATCGGCAAGCGAGCGATCTGAGTTAATGACCGCCAGCACATCGCGCAGTCCCTCGGCCACCTGATAGAGCCGGTGCTGCTCATCCGCAGCCCGCTTCTGCGCGGTGATATCGCGTGCCACGGCGTAAAAGAGGCTCTGATCCGGCCAGAAGGTGTAGCTCCAGGCCAGCCACTTGTAGGTGCCGTTTTTGCAGCGGTAGCGATTCTCGAAGGAGACCAGATTATGCTGCTTTGGCGCGTTCACGATTACGCTCTCAGTGACGGCCCGGTCGGCGGGATGCACAAAGTTGATAAACGGCTCGGCCAAAAGTTCCTCGATACTCAGCCCCAGTGTTGTCTCCCATGCCGGGTTGAGCCGCTTGAAATAGCCATCGGTCCCGGCAATACAGAGCATATCCTGCGAGAGGGTGAAGAACTGGTCGCGCTCTTCTTGGGCACGCTTCAGGTCTGACATATCGGTGACAAAGAATGCAACCGCTTCCTCCCCATCGGGCATAATCATCCGGGTGGCATTGTAGAGCAGCGGAAATTCTGATCCGTCGCTGTGCAGGCCGGTGAGGGTGAACTGGCCGCTCTCCAGGGCTTCGCCCTCCCCATGGCGCATGATGTGATCAATAATCGCCACCCGATCCTGCGGGGCGATATGTTCAACGGTCAGCGTACCCCTGACCGCGTCCAGCATGTTGTAACCAAAGATGCGCAGGCAGGCCGGGTTGGCATCCAGGATTACTCCATCGCGCGCGATACCAATGCCAATCGGTGAGCGGTTGAAGAAGGCGCGAAACTTTTCCTCCTTTAATCGGTCGATCTGGCGTAGCCGCTCGGCGACCAGCCGTTCGCGCTCCAGTTCCTGGCGCTGCCGGGCCAGTTCCCGTGCCTGAGCACGCGTGCGGGCGCGCACATAGCCGGCGACGAAACCCACCGTCGCCAGGGCGTAGAGGCTGTAGGCCCACCAGGTTTGCCAGGGTGCCGGCGCGACGCTGATGGCGACGGTCAGCCCCGCCGCGTTCCAGACGCCATCGCTGTTTGCGCCGCGCACCCGCAGGGTGTAGTCGCCGCCATCCAGGTTGGTGTAGGTGACCGCGCGCCGCGTGCCGGCTGCCACCCAGTCGGCATCAAAGCCCTCCAGTTTGTAGGCATACTGGTTCCGGTCAGGGTGGGCATAGTCCAGCGCGGCAAACTCAAACGAGATTACGGCATCGCGGTAGGAGAGCGGCAGTTCCGTCAGGGTTGCCGGATCTTGTCCCAGGTTGACCGGCTCGTTCAGCAGTTCAAACCCGGTCAACACCACCGGGG
Organism: uncultured Chloroflexaceae bacterium; assembly: GCA_937141995.1. Taxonomy (GTDB): domain Bacteria; phylum Chloroflexota; class Chloroflexia; order Chloroflexales; family Chloroflexaceae; genus CAKZQX01. The sequence goes on from CAKZQX010000306.1 coordinate 7,028, forward strand.
GCGGGTGCGGATTACTGGTCAGTTGCTGCGGATCGAAGGCGTTAAAGCCGTTGGACCCGCCGAAGAAGAGTTCGCCGTCGGGCGCGCGGAAACAACTGCCACCGTTGAAGCCATCCCCCTGTAGCCCATCCCGTGCCGTGAAGCGGCGGAGTGTCCCGGTTGCCGGATCGAGCACCGCCAGCCCGCGACTGCCGCTCAACCAGATGTTGCCGCTATCGTCAACAACCAGGCAGCGCACCGCATTGGCGGGCAGTCCATCGTTCTCAGTGTAGCGTTTGAACCGCTTCGTCCCCGGATCAAGCCGGTTTAGCCCGGTTGTTGTGCCCACCCAGATGGTGCCCGCCGCATCGCCCGTGATTGAGAAGACCCGATTATCGCTCAGGCTGCCGGGATCGTCCGGGTCGTGCGTGTAGCGCTGAAAGGTCTGGCGGTCCGGGTTGAAGCGGTTGATACCACCGCCCCATGTGCCCACCCAGAGCGTGCCGGCCGGATCTTCGTAGATGCTCGAGATCTCGCTGTGGCTCAGGCTGGTGGGCTCATCGGGATCATGCCGGTACCGCGTAAAGCGTTCCGTTGTCGGGTTGAAGCGGTTGAGCCCCTCCTCGCTGGCAACCCAGAGCGTTCCCCGGCGATCCTGATGAATTGTTGGGATAACATCGTTGCTCAGGCTGGTGGGATCATCGGGATCGTGTTGGTAGCGGGTGAAACGCTCCGTCGCCGGGTCAAAGCGGTTGAGGCCGCCGCCATAAGTGCCCACCCAGAGCATGCCCGCCCGATCGCGGTAGAGCGCGTAGACCGTGTCGTGGCTGAGGCTGCGCGGGTCGGTGGGATCGTGGCGATAGGTCGTGATTATGCCCGCGTCCCGGTCGAAGTAGCTCAGGCCGCCCTCCCAGGTGCCCACCCAGAGGTTGCCGTCCGGCTCGACGGCGAATGCGGCAATATCGCTGTTCGCCAGTCCGCCGGGTTGTTCCGGGTCGGCCGTGTAGTGGTTAAAGGCACGCGTCCGCGGATTGAAGATGTTAATGCCCGCCGCCGTGCCAATCCAGAGCAGGCCGGTGTGATCTTCGTAGAGCGTATAGATCGTGTTACTGCTGATGCTGGTGGGGTTGGTCGGGCTGTGCTGGTAGCGGCTAAAGGTTGCGCTTTCCGGGTCAAATCGGTTCAGGCCGGCGGAGTAGGTGCCCACCCAGAGCGTGCCCGTCTGATCTTCATAGATCGTGGAGACCCAGTTATCGCTCAGGCTGTCCGGGTCGTCCGAGTCGTGCGTGTAGTGGGTGCTGGTCTGGCGCTCACGATCAAAGCGGTAGAGCCCCTGCTCCGTGCCGATCCAGAGGAAGCCCTGGTGATCCTGGTGCAGCGCATAGACATCGCGCCCCGGTTCTGCCGGCTCGTAGACGACGGGTGTAAACTGCCGGCTAACCGGATCAAACATATGCAATCCTTCGGAGTTGCCCACCCAGAAGGTGCCCTCCCGATCGATATACATCAGGCTGCCCTGGGCCTCGGGTGTCACCTTGTAGGCGGAAAAGGTCTGGTTCTCCCGGTTGAAGCGGTTCATCCCGCCCGTGATCGTACCAAACCAGAGCGTGCCCCCGGCATCCTCCGCAATATCCGCGACCCAGGGCGCGGCGATGCTCTGCGGATCATCCGGGTCGTGCTGGTAGCGGGTAAAGGTCTGCGTGTCCCGGTCGAAACGGCTCAGGCCATTGCGCGTGCCCACCCAGAGCGTGCCCTGGCGATCCTCGTACAGCGAACGCACGGCGTTATCCACCAGCGAGGTCGGGTCAGCGGTATCCAGCTTGTAGACGGTGAAGCTGTACCCATCGTACTTATTCAACCCCTCACCCGTGCCAATCCAGATAAAGCCCTGCCGATCCTGTAAGATCGCATAGACCTGGCTCTGGGAGAGCCCCTGCTCCGGGGTCAGGCGCTCAAAGCGCAGCACCGGCTCCTGGGCCGCCGCCGGAACCGGTTGCCCGCCAACCAGCCAGAAGAGCATGACCAGCAGCCCGATCAGGAGTGTTCGGCCTACCGTCCGGATTGGCGTAGCAGTCGCGCACACGCTGACTTGTGTCACATTTCACCTCGGTCCTCTGGATCGTCGCGACGGCAGTTGTCGGCCATCCCCGCGCCTGATGCAAACGCCAGGGGCGTACGTTCAAGCATACCAGCGGATGCCACCGTTTGTCGGAGATTAACATTACATAATTTACACGAGTTACGCGGTCAGTTTCAAACCGGGCATTTGCCTGGATGAACGATCCTATTCGCCTCCGGCAGGGCGGAAGATTCCACCGTTTTAACAAAAATGTTGCTCACAGAGCAACATTTTTGTTAAAAGAAAAAACAGTACCATGCTGCCGCAGGCGATTCCGGCTTCTATCGGGCAAACTCACGGTTGCATGGCAACGGTGTAATTTACATGTATTCTTTAGCGGCGCTGCAGCGCGACCAGCGGCACTGCCTGTGCCAGTTGCCGGCAGTCGTCCTCACCCCCGGCAACTGGCCGGCCCAGCATTATGCGGGCGAGGTTACGAAAGGCAACCGGATGCTGTTCGGCATAGCGTAACAACTCCGCTGTCGCTTCCTCCGCGCCGAGTATAACCGGCGTCGCTTCGAAGCGCTGTTGTCCCGTATCGACCAGCACATGCGGCGTCTGCTGAATATTGCGGAACCAGTCGGACTGCCGGCCCCAGCCGGAGGCGATGATGTAGGTACCGGTTGCGGGATCGGCGCGTAACACCTCGAGTACCACATAGCGCAACTGGCGGCTCTTGCGCCCGATATGCACCAGTAGTAGAAAGCGGTTGCCCATGAGCCGGCCTAGCCGCAGCCGGTACAGCCAGATTGGCATACGCATAAACCAGCGTAACGGACCGCGCGGCCCATGTTGACGAGCAGTTCCAGCCGGCATCAGTTCATCCTTTGCATTTACGCTGCTACCATAGCATGCCGTTGCCGGCGTGCTATGGTAGCGACGAGAGCAGGTCGTCACTGGTTGCACAATCCGCCCACACAACTATAATATCCAGGCTGGCTTCTTCGCCCGCGCTGTTGCCCTGCGTTGTGGCATACTCACTGGCCCGTTGCCAACCGGGGCATTTCGCGCATAACTGTACAGCAACCAGAACCAATGCGCAACCCTGACACAAGCACCAGCGTGACTATCTCACCCAGCGCAACCGCGTCTCGCGCTGTGCCGGCCGCACCATCGGGGGACAGGCAACCTGTGCGGCATTCCTCTGCCTGGAACAGCAACCACTCTGGTCTACGCTGCCACCTGGAAGCAGCGCTACCCGGGAGAAAGGACACTGCCGACTATGCTTAAAACCGTTACGCAGCGCATTGCCGGGCGTACCCGGGAACTTGAACTGCTGATGACCGCCTGCCTGGTGCTGGTTATCGGCCTGGGGACGCTCATCCTGGGGGCGGGCGGGGTCGTGCGCCTGGCCGATCTGGTCATTGTCACGACCTTTATCGGGCTGTTCCTGGGGTTGAGTCTGGCGCTGGCCGTGCGCGGCTGGGGTGAGGGTCAGGTGATCCTACCGCTTGCCGCGCTGCTCGCCGGGGTGGGCATGGTGATGGCCCGGCGGCTTGAGCCGGATCTGCTGGCGCGCTATGGTGATATGTATGGCAGTATTGCGCTCAAGCAGGTGATCTGGGTGTTTGGCGGGGTCGCGGTGCTGGCGCTGGTGAGCTTTTTTCCCTGGCGTATGCGCTGGCTGAAACACTACCGCTACACCTGGCTGCTGCTAGGGCTGCTGCTGGTGGGCATTACGGCGCTGTTCGGCGTCGAGCGCAACGGTGCGCGGCTCTGGCTAAACCTGGGCTTCTTCCAGTTGCAGCCGGTTGAGTTGCT
>CAKZQX010000307.1 GCA_937141995.1 uncultured Chloroflexaceae bacterium
AGCCAGCCGGGCATAACCCTCGAACCAGCGAAAGCCACCACTGCTGGTTAGATACCGCACTTCGTGGCGGCAATACTCACTGTCACCCGCCGCCAGAATGTGAAAGAGTTCAATGTTGGACTGCCGATCATTGGGATAAACAAAATCCAGGAAATTACGCCCAATGCTCTCCTCAAGCAAAAACCCTGTCATCTCGGTCCATGCCGGATTAAGCAAAGTCCAGCGGCCGGCGGCATCGGTCTGGAAAATCACTTCTTGAATATGGTCAATCACTGAACGGTAACGCGCTTCGCTGGCCCATAGCGCCTCCGCGGTTTGTTTCTGTTTTGTAATATCATAGGCAACCGCATAGATAAGTTGTTGATCAGGCAGTGCTGTTGCATTCCACAAAAGCCAGCGGTATGTGCCATCTTTACAACAATAGCGATTTTCAAACGAAGCTACCTGGGTTCCGGCAATAAGTTGTGCAGCAGCTTCAAACGTACCTGCCTGATCATCGGGATGCACAAAATCCAGAAAGGGCCGCGCGAGCAGTTCTTCCTCGGTGAAATCCAGTGTTTTGCTCCAGGCAGGATTGAGTCGCTTAAAATAGCCATCAAACCCGGCAATGCAAAACAGATCCAGCGCCAGGGCAAAAAAGTGCCGGGCCTCTTCATTCTGCCGGCGATGAGTGCCCAGTTCGTACTCCAGGGTAGCGATCACACTCAACTCCATCTGGGCCCAGGCTGCCAGATCACGGAGTGCCTGTAGATCCGCTTCGTTCATGGTGCGCGGATGCCGGTCGATAATGCAGAGGGTGCCAACTTTATTGCCATCCGGGGCAACCAGCGGATGTCCCGCATAGAAGCGGATGCCGGGGTCACCAGTCACCAGCGGATTATCCACAAAGCGGGGATCAAGCTGCGTATCCGGAACGACCAGAACATCATCACCCATAATTGCATGCGCACAAAATGAAATACTGCGCGGCGTTTCTGTGGTAGACAGACCCCGGCACGACTTAAACCACTGGCGGTTTGCATCAATGAGGCTGATCAAGGCAATGGGAACATGAAATCCATGCACAGCCGTTCGCGTTATTCGATCAAAACGCTCTTCCGCCGGGGTATCAAGGAGCTGCAACCTGTCTAGTGCTGCGAGGCGCATCTGCTCATCGGGTGGTACTGGTGCCGATTGCATGGTCCTGCTCTCATTCTGCATTATATCCGTACATATGCCGGAAAGCTATCCTGGCTTCTTACAGTAGCAAAACGAGATATAGAAGTAAATGTTAGAACAATGCCAATCGCGCGAACGTTTCGTGGCAACCATGCACGCAGGTCGGTAGTCGGATGACCACGCCGGGTAACTAATTTTTCTCCCACACCACCCCGCGCGTGTGGCATGATCAGGGGTATTCATC
>CAKZQX010000308.1 GCA_937141995.1 uncultured Chloroflexaceae bacterium
GGAACCGGGTTGGTCACTGGCTGCTGTTCATCAGGCACGGATTACCTGCCACTGCTGACTGGATTATCCAGTAGCCATATGCGTTCTCCATAGTTGCCGGCTTCCGGATGCAGGCTGTGGGCATAGCATGTCACTACCTCGGACATCGGGCCGGCTTCCGCGAACACGGCTGCAAGCTGGCTGGAATAGGCTGCAATTGCCCGGATCTTGTGCGCCAGGGTTGCGTCAATGGTCAGCGTGCGGGGGCTAAACGTATCGCCCTGCTCTGCCAGGTAACGCAGGCGTGCATCGAGGGCGTCCGGTACCTGCACGTAGGGAAAGTCCTCGTAGAAGGCCACGGCAGCCCCGGCGCGCGCCAGATCCACCGCTGCCTGGTAGACGATCTGATGATCCACATGCCCACCGACACCGAGCGGCGCATGCAGGGTTGCCTGCGGTTGCTGCTGGAGCAGTTCGTTGAGCGCGGCCATTACCGCACCGCCGAGCGTGTCCTCTGGCGCAATTTGCCCAAACAGGCGGGTATTATCAGCATAGGCTTCCGGTTGGCGGTAGATGGCATCGAGCAAGCCGAGCCAGTGCGGGTCTGCGCCAAGTTGGGCAAGCGCCTGGCGATCTTCCTGCCGGCGGGTTTGCATAACCTCTTCCGCTTCTAACTGCCAGAGGGCGTGAATATGCGCTACAAACGGGCTACGCTGTACATCTGCCGGCGGTGTGCCGGTGCAAACGGTGACAACCAGCACGCGCTGCCGGTTAGCAACCTGCGCGGCAATGGTGCCGCCACATGAGAGTACGGCATCATCCAGGTGGGGCGAAAGATAGATCTGGTCATAGGCTGGGGACGGTTCAGCCAACTGTGGGCGATAGTGTGTCATACGTGGCGTCGCGCGGCACATAGGCGGGAATGCATGCGCCGCGCGTCATATCATAACTCGTCAAACGTCAGTTCCTCCAGCGCATCCTGGGCCGCCTGGCTGCGCACCTCATCCTGGCTGCGGGCCAGACGTTGCAACACCCGGCGCGCATGCTGCCCGCCGATCTGCCCCAGTGCCCAGATTGCCGCCTGTGAAACCTCACTGTCGTCATCATCCACCAGGGGCAGAAGCCCTTCTTGTAGATCACGCCCTTCTTCCCCCAGTTCTCCCACGGCCCGGGCCGCTTCGTAGCGCATCGCGGGGGAGATGCTGTGCAGTTCGCGCTCAATGTAGGGGAACCAGGCCCGCTGCATAGAGCGCCCCATTGCTACCACCGCACTCTCGCGCATCAGTTGTTCGGTGTGGGCGTAGGCACGACCAATTTTTACCTGCGCCTCGGGCAACGCGCTCAGGTAGCCAATGCCTTCGACCGCCCGCCGCCGCACATCAATCGGCTGCTCCGGGTCGGACGTTGCGTTAAGCAGGGCGGTGCAGACTGCGCGGGTTTCCTCCTCCGGCAGTTCGCCCATCTCAGCGCGATAGGCCGCACGTCCCAGGAAGAGAACCGCCGCTTCCCGCACGCTGCCCGAAGGATCATTTAACAGATCCAGTATTCGGCGCAGTGTAGTCAGGCGATCATCCTCCCACAATCCATTGAGGGCAATTGTGCGCACCGCAGCTTCGGGATCGTCCAGGCATAACAGGAAGACCTGACGAAAGTTCAGGTCAATATTGTCTTCGGCCAGTTCCACCAGCGTCTCAGTGATCTCAATCCGGCGTTCACCTGGAATGTGCGGCCAGCTTTCAGCAAAGACGCGACTGTTCCCGCCATCGATATTCGAAAGCATTTTGAGATGCTGCTTCGCCAGCGGTTGATCATTATTACCGATCTGTTGTAATTCTTCGCGCAGATCCATAACAGACGCTTAATACTCGTCTTCGTCGTCGTATGTGCCGGACATCAGGATATCCTCCTCCTCTTCTTCCTCGTCTTCAGGTTCAGGTTCAGGTTTGTAGTAGTATGTCCCTGGTGTCGACTCATCGGGCGAGAAAATATCATCCGACGCCAGCAGCGACTCCAGATAGGGCCGTGCAGCCGGACGCAGCACATTGAAGGCAACATACAGATCGTCCAGTGACATCCAGTAGAGCGGGTCACTCCGGGTGCCGACCTGCTCTCCCGTGGCTACGAAGACATGCTGCAAAACAACATCACCCTTGCGCCGCTCGTTCATCGGCAGCGACTTCAAGTTCTTGAACTTCCCAAACTTCTGTTGGCTGGGGAACTGGTCCGTATCCACTTCGCAGGTGTAGGTGACATTGGCGAACGCGAACTTGTTCTTCTTCTCATCCAGCGTCAGAATGCGGTCTTCGGTTCCTTCCATCTCTTCATACGTAATGGTAAAGACGTTCGGTTCTTCCGTGCGTGCCAGGGTAATCAGTGCCCCCGGTATCAGATGCTCGTGGAAGAACTCCTCAAGCCCCTGGAGCCAGCCGCCACGGTTGCCGGTCGGGTAGCGCACCTCAACCGGGTGCGTGGTGTAATGCTGAGGTGACTCAAACCGGAGCACAACACTACGCTGGCTGTCGAGCAACGGTTTGGGCAGCAAAGTTGCCAGGCTTGTATCCAGTGGAAGCACGCCATACTCCCACTCGAAGAAAGTTAACTTACGATTCAGCACCCCGGTCTCTTCGATTGCTTCAGCGCTCTGTTGCTCCAGACTATCATCGTAGCCTTCAACCAGGTAACTGGTAATCTGGCCCATCTCCCCCGCCTTGACGCGCTTTGATCCGATGGTTGGTAGACCGCGCGCCGACCAGAGATATGCGCCATCCACGCCGACAAAATCAAAATCCTTCTCGCGGCTCAGGCGATAGTTGAGCGAGAAGCGAAAGCCTTCAAAGGACGATTGGCGCGGGCTGTTATAGTAGAGGTCGGCAATGATGGCCGTATCCAGCACCGGCTCGCCTACCTCGACGATATACTCACGGATGCGCCGTAGATCGTTCTTCCCCAGGTTGACCAGATCGCTGGTCGTAAAGAAGTCTCGACCAAAGCGGGCGATCTGCTGAAGGGGATCTTTGTCAATACTATTGACCAGTGCTGCCGCCAGTTCTTTGCCATGCTCGGCCATTAATTGGGGCACCGGTTGCCCCAGATTGATGCTGGTATCATTCAACTTAATCATAGTCTCGGGCAGTTCAACCGCCTCGGCTGCCGCAACCTCTTCCGCTTCGCTGACTGCTTCCGCCGGTTCGGCTTCAACCGCTTCGACTATTTCTTCTTCCGCTTCGGCCGCGGCCACTTCGGTGGCTTCCCCGACCACTTCGGCGGCTTCTTCTACCTCCGGTGTGGCTTCCGTTGTCTCTTCAGGCGGTGCCGGTTCCGTGGCGATCGGTGTCGCTACCTCCGGCGTAGCCTCCATTACAGCGGGCACAACCTCTTCTGTCTCTTCCGGCTCCGGCTCCGCGACGGCTTCGGCTTCCGCTTCTACCTCAATGAATGTTGGTTCAACCGGCGGAACCTCCATAGGTGGAGGCGTCGGTACCGGTTCTGCCGGGGCAGCTTCGGCCTCAGCCTGTTCCGGCACACCCGGTGCCGGTGCCGCGGCGCGCTCAGAGAAGGCCGGCACTTGCTCCTCTTCCGCTGCTTCGGCTTCGGCAAACGCGCTGGGAGCGGATTCCGGCGCGGACCATCCGGTCGGCGCAAATCCAGGTTCTGCTGCTGCTTCACCTTCTTCCGCCGGGGGCATTGGCAGAAGACCAGCCTGCTGTTGCCAGTAGTCCGAAATGAACACTGGTTCAACCGTAGTCAGCGCGGGGCGGGACGTTGAAACCACAACACTGATATCGTCAACCGGGAGGGGTTCTTCCGGCTCGTACAGGCGCTCGCGAAAGCTGTGACTCCGGTCTTCCCGGCGTTCCTGGTACGCGCCCTGCCGCGAGGTGACATAAGAGATTTCGCCATCATCTTCCTGCCGTGCAAAGATTTGCGCATTCTCCTGAAGGGCGGCATCGATCTCCTGTGCCCCCTTCCCGGAGTCACGTTGCTGCTGGGCTGCCAGAAAGTCGGCCAGATTCGTCAGCGTCTGCGTAATTGGCGCATCGGCAGCAAACATGGCACCTTGCGCCGTCATGAGTCGAAAAACTTCCGCAGCCAGATGTTGTTGTTCAGCCGTACCGTTGAATGTCGGTGCGCTCATTGCTGCTCCTCCACCACAAGTTCGCGCAGAATCTCCAGATAGCGCCGCACGACGACCTCCAGATCCTGGGGTTCACCCGTTGCATGCAGCCACTGGGCGAGCCGGTCAAGGGCCATTTCACCGTAAATGATTGTCCTGGCTTCCATACTTCTCCAGTTGCAGAACACAGAATACAGCAGAGGGCCACGCGGCCACCCTGCTGTATTTTGATGTACACGTTTGGGTGAAGGAATTATAACATTCAGGCACAGCGCATGCAAATTGCGCTGCCGGCTAGTCCCGCAGGCTCTTCAGCGCCAGCGCCAGCGCGCCAATGGCGATACTCTCAACCCCAAGAACCGAGGCGATGACCTTCACCGGATGCGCAAACTGGGGGGCAATAAACTGGCGCATCTGCTGATCAATGGCCTGCACAAAGCGTTCCCCGCCAATACGGACCACAATCCCGCCAAGCACAATCACCTGGGGATCGAGCAGCGTGGTAATCTGCGCCATCCGCAGGGCCAGCAGGTTGACCGTTTCGGCGACAACCCGCTGGGCCACGGGATGATCGCTAAAGATATCGTTGAGATTCTGCGTATCGAGCCCCTGCTGCCGGGCCCG
>CAKZQX010000309.1 GCA_937141995.1 uncultured Chloroflexaceae bacterium
CGAACGCATACCGCATGATGCACAGCTTATATCCCACACTGCGAAGTATACTGGCTGAGGCGTTCTACTTCCTGCCGCTCGGCATCGTAGATAACCACCTCCAGCGGCATCTGGCCGGGCAGCGAGTGCGTGGCGCAGGAGAGGCAGGGATCGTAGGAGCGGAAGGCCATCTCCACCCGGTTGAGCAACCCGTTGCTGATGACCGTACCCCGTTTGATCAGCGCAGAGGCCGCCTTCTTGATCGACATCGACATCGGCGCGTAGTTGTTGGTCGTCCCCACCACCAGATTAACCTTCGTCAGAATGCCGCGCTCATCGGTCTGATAGTGGTGGGTCAGCGTGCCGCGTGGCGCTTCCACACAGCCGATCCCCTCGGTCGGGGTGGCGGTAACAGGCGCGCGCACATTCGGGTCGGTAATCTCCGGATCGGTGATCAACTCCATCATCCGCTCGGCGGCGTAGAGCAGTTCGATCAGCCGTGCCCAGTGGGTCGCCAACCGCTGATGGACCGGCTGATAGCGCCCGTTGATCTTCTTGCCGCCCAGGGTTTCGTACATCTTCTCGTAGGCTTCCTGCGCGCGCGGCGTTGCCATCCCATCGGCGGCATTCAGGCGCGAGAGCGGCGTGGCGAAGTAGACCCCACTGTCTTTGCCGTCCACAAAACCCTTCCAGCCGACATTTTTCAGGTAGGGGAACTTGAGATAGGTCCAGGGTTCGACATGTTCGGCAATATGCTGGGCATAATCGCGCGGATGGTATTTCACAAACTCCTGGCCCTCCGGATCTACTACGCGGATCATGCCGTCGTAGAAGTTTACCCGGTTCTGCGCATCAACCATGCCCATGGAGTAGGTCCGGTCGGTGTAGGCATCGGAGAGTACCAGTTCCATATACTCCGGGTTGCCCAGCACAATATCCTCGAAGATCTTCAGGCTGAAGAGCGCAAACTCGATATTCTGGTTGGCAATAACCTCAATCTCCCGACGCTCCTCCTCGCTGATGGCTTTGCTCCAACCCCCCGGCAGACCGGCCACCGGGTGAACGCTACGCCCGCCGACCATCTTGATCACATGGTGGTTACGCATGCGCGTGTCGATGACCTGCTTGCCAATATCCACGCCCACCTTGCGCACCACTCCCAGGATATTACGTTCGGCGGGCGGCGCATCGGGGCCGACCACAAAATCGGGGCCACCCAGGGCATAAAAATGAGTGGTATGATCGGTCACATAGAAGGCCGAGTAGAACATCTCCCGGATCTTCTTTGTCACTACCGGCGGCTCTACCTGGAAGAGATTGTCCAGTGCTTTGGTAGCAGCCATGTGGTGCGCCTCCGGGCAGACCCCGCAGATGCGGTTGGTAATGCGCGGCATCTCTTCCGCCGGGCGACCCACGCAGAAACGCTCAAACCCGCGCAGTTCGGGCACCTGGAAGTAGGCATTGGCGACATCGCCTGCATCATCGAGAAAGATCTCGATCTTGCCATGCCCCTCTAACCGGGTGATCGGGTCAATAGTGATGCGCTTCATAGCTCCGCTCCTTTGCCGGCTTCGTTACCATTTCCATTGCTGCCGGCGCGCATACGGTGCAGCAGCGATTGCGCCATATTGAAGCGGTAGAAGGTTCCCGCCGGATCGACCAGCGTCTCCATCGCCGCCGCGATCTGCTGCTCCATGTCCTCTTCCGAGTCACCTGGCTTGCCCGCCCCGACCACCGAGGCCAGCGCGGAAACCATATTGGCTCCCTGGTCCTCCACGCCGTCGAGCAGACCATAGCAGCCTTCGCAGCGCATGCCTACCTGTGGGCAGAGCGCCCCACAGCCGCCCCGGGTGGCGATGCCCATACAGACCAGACCCTGCTCCAGCAGGCAGAGGCCCGGCTCCGGCGTAATCTCGTAGGGCCGGTAGAAGCGTTCAATGGTTTTCTCATGCTTCTCCAGCGGGCACTCATGGCAGACCGCCAGATGACTTGCGCCAATGACAGTCGAGCCGGGCGCGGGTAGTTCCACCCCGTTGATCACCGCCTCCAGCACCGCCCAGATCTGCGGCGACTCGGGTGGGCAGCCGGGGACAACATACTCCACCGGGACCACCTGATCCAGCGCGCGCACGGTGTTGTGGAACACCGGGATATGCAGATCACCCTCGGGCACCTGAGTCACGGTCTGCGGCAGCGTTCCCGCCGGGTTATCAAGCGAGGGATTATCTATATAGACGGCATCGAAGGTATCCGCCGCAGTCGTCAGGTTGGAAAGCGCCGGAATACAGCCCTCGTGCGCGCAGGAGCCAAAGGCCACCAGCACCTTGGACTTGCGGCGCATCAATTGGGCCATCTCCTCATTCTCCGAGGAGCGGATGGCGCCGTTGAACAGGCAGAGATCGATATAACCATCGGGATAGCCTTCGACATCGGCATACTTGAAATCGGTGGCGCAGGGCCAGAAGACGATCTCGAATGCTTCATCCACGGCCAGGATTTTATCGCCGATATTCAGGATAGCGATTTCACAGCCGCCGCATGACGATGCCCAGTAGATCGCCAGTTTCGGTTTTTCCTTGACGGTCATGCGCTCACCTCCACTGGTTTGTCCGCGACTTCCACAACTTCTACGGCTGCATTTGGCTCCAGCAGCGGCATATCATGCCCATTACCCTCCAGGACGGTTTGCCGCCAGCGCAGCGGTCCCAGTTGTTGCAATTGCAGGGTCATCCGGTCAACCGCTTGCGCCAGGACTTTGCTCTCCGAGGCCGCCGCCCAGACGATCTGCACCCGCTCCGGCTCAATCCCCAATTGCAGCAGCATATGCTTCAGCAGGGTGTAGCGGCGCAGCGCTTTGATATTGCCCTCGACATAGTGACATTCGCCGGGATGGCACCCCGCGATCAGCACACCGTCGGCTCCCTCGCGCAACGCCTTCAGCACAAACTGCGGCTCAACCCGTGCCGTACACATCACCCGAATCGGGCGCAGAGTCGGGGCATAATGCAGACGCGCGGTTCCCGCCAGATCAGCGGCGCGGTAGGAGCACCAGTTGCAGAGAAATCCCACGATGACTGGTTTAAATGGCTCGCTCATTGCTCTTCTCCTGCGAGACGCGGCGGCGCGCAGCGGGCAGACCACTGCCGCGCCACCATGCCCCAGCATTACACCGCTTCCAGCGGTATGGTTTCACGCATATCCCACAACAGGCCCTCGATCTGCGACATCACCTGATCGGCGGTAAAGTGCGCGCCCGTAATCGCCGCACTGGGGCAGGCCGACACACACGCCCCACAGCCCTGACACATCGCCGTAATCACCTGCGAGATCTTCTGATCATCCAGGAAGGTGATCGCGTTGTAGGGACACAGGTTGTTGCAGATGCGGCAACCGGAGCACTGGTCCGGGTTGATGCGGGCGCGGATCGGCTCCATCATCAGGGTGCCCTGGCTGATCAGGCTAATCACCTGCGAGGCGGCGGACCCGGCCTGGGCCACCGTCTCCGGGATTGCCATCGGTCCCTGGCATGCCCCACTGACAAAGATGCCGTCGCTCATCGTCAGCACCGGGTCGAGTTTGGGATGGCGCTCGATAAAGAAGCCGCTGAAGTCGCACCCCAGGCCAAACTTCTGCGCAAACTCCTGCGAGTCACTACGCGCCTCAACTCCGGCGCTCAGGAGAACCATATCCACTGGGATGCGCCGCTGTTTCCCGATCAGCGTATCCTCAACCTGGATGATCAGGCTGCCCTCTTCGCCCGGCATGCGCGCGGCATCCGTAACCTCGGCAACCCGCCCGCGCACAAAGTGGGTGCCCTCCTCCAGCACGCGATGGTAAAACTCCTCGTAGCGCTTACCGGAGGCGCGGATGTCGATGTAGAAGTTGTAGATCTCGGCATCGGGGATGCGTTCGCGCACCAGGTGCGCAAACTTGAGCGAGTACATACAGCAGACACGCGAACAGTATTCGTTGTGGTTCTTATCACGCGAGCCGACACAGTGAATAATGCCCACCTTCTTCGGCTGGGTGACGCCGTCGCGCAGCACAATCTGGCCCTCGGTCGGCCCGGCGGCATTGACCATGCGCTCAAACTCCAGGCTGGTGAAGACATTCGCCAGCCGCCCATAGCCATACTGCGGAATACGGCGAGCATCGAACAGATCATAGCCGGTGGACAGGATGATCGAGCCGACTTCCAGCGTCAGCAACTCATCCTTCTGCGCAAAATCAATCGCGCCGGTCGGGCAGACCAGTTCGCAGGCTTTACACTTGCCGCGCTGGAAGAAGGTACAGCTATCCGGATCAATGACGGGATACTTGGGCACCGCCTGCGGGAAGGGCTTATAAACCGATTTGCGGTAGCCCAGGCCCGCCTCGAAGACCTGATCTACCACCCGACTGGGACACTTCTCCACGCAGTCGCCACAGCCGGTACAGAGTTCCTCATTGATATAGCGCGCCTTCTTGCGCACCCGCACGGTGAAACTGCCGACATAGCCGTCAACCTGCTCGACCTCGCTGTAGCTCAACAGCGTGATATTCGGATGCTGGCCCACCTGCACCATGCGCGGCGTCAGAATACAGGCCGAGCAATCCAGCGTGGGGAAGGTCTTATCCACCTGGGCCATATGCCCGCCGATGGAAGGCTCCCGCTCCACCAGGTAGACATGATGCCCGGCGTTGGCGATATCCAGCGCCGCCGTAATCCCGGCAATCCCACCACCCACGATCAGCGTCTTC
>CAKZQX010000310.1 GCA_937141995.1 uncultured Chloroflexaceae bacterium
AGATTGTTGCCGGATATCCGGCGGTCATGCCGGCCTACGAGGGGCAGATCAGCGAAGAAGAAATGCTGCTGCTGGTGGCCTACATCAAATCGCTGGCCGAATCGGAAGACGCGGCACCCTCGCCCGACATGGGCGGCACACCGGGGACACTCCCGCTCTCAACGCCAACGGTGACAACGGGTTCGTAATGCCGGTTTTGTATCTTTTCTACCTTCTAACTACAACGAAACAGAATACGGAATACAGGATACGGAATACGGAATACAGGATACGGAATACGGAATACAGAATACGGAATACGGAATACAGGATACGAAATACGGAATACAGGATACGGAATACGGAACAGAGGAATAACCAATGAGTGTTACTACCGCGGCCGGCCCGCGCCATGGCGACTATCTGAGTATCAACTACACCATCAGATCCTGGTTCCTGACGACCGATCACAAGCGGATCGGCGTGCTCTACACGATCACCCTGACCTTCCTCTTCCTGCTCGGCGGCGCGGCGGCCACGCTGATCCGGTTGGAACTGGTGACGCCGGCGGGAGATCTGGTGACGAGTGAAGCCTACAACAAGCTCTTCTCGCTGCATGGCATCATCATGGTCTGGTTTTTCCTGGTGCCCTCCATCCCGACCACGCTGGGCAACTTCCTGATCCCGATGATGATCGGCGCGCGTGATATGGCCTTCCCACGTCTGAATCTGGCAAGCTGGTATGTGTTTCTGCTCGGCAGCCTGTTTGTGGCGGCGGTAGTCATCCTGGGCGGCGTCGATACCGGCTGGACCTTCTACACGCCCTACAGCAGTGTCTACGCCAACACCTTTGTGATGGCAACCGCCGCCGGGATTTTTATCACCGGTTTTTCGTCAATCTTTACCGGGCTAAATATTATCATCACCGTTCACAAAATGCGTGCCCCTGGCCTGAACTGGTTTCGCCTGCCGCTCTTCGTCTGGTCGCTCTATGCCACCAGCCTGATTATCGTGCTGGCAACGCCGGTCCTGGCGATTGCGCTGCTGCTGATCGGGCTGGAGCGGTTGCTGGGCGTGGGCATCTTTGACCCGGCCCTGGGGGGCGATCCGCTGCTGTTCCAGCATCTCTTCTGGTTCTACTCGCACCCGGCGGTCTACATTATGATCCTGCCGGGGATGGGCGTCACCAGTGAGCTGATCACCTGCTTTTCGCGCAAGCAGATCTTTGGCTATACCTTTGTGGCCTTCTCCAGCCTGGCGATTGCCATCCTGGGCTTTCTGGTCTGGGGGCACCATATGTTTGTCGCCGGGCAGTCCATGTATGGCGGCATGATCTTCTCCCTGCTGAGTTATCTGGTTGCGATTCCTTCGGCAGTAAAGGTGTTTAACTGGACCGCAACGCTCTACAAGGGGTCGATTTCGTTCAAGACGCCGATGATCTACGCGCTCAGTTTTATCGGCCTGTTTACCATGGGCGGATTGACCGGGCTATTCCTGGCGGCGCTGCCGGTGGATGTTCAGGTTCATGATACCTACTTTGTCGTGTCGCATTTTCACTACATTATGGTCGGCGGCATGGTTACAGCTTACCTGGGCGGGATACATTTCTGGTGGCCCAAGATCACCGGGAAGCTCTACCCGGAGAAGATTAGTCAACTGGCGGCACTGACACTTTTCCTGGGTTTTAATCTAACCTTTTTCCCACAGTATATCCTCGGCTACATGGGTATGCCGCGCCGCTACCATGCCTACCCGGTCGAGTTCCAGGCGCTGAATGTGCTGTCAACCGCCGGCGCGTCAATCCTGGCGGTGGGCTACCTGCTGCCGATTGTCTACCTGCTCTGGTCATTACGCTACGGGCAGAATGCCGACGACAATCCCTGGAAGGCGACCGGCCTGGAGTGGCAGACCAGTTCACCGCCGATCACGCACAACTTTGAGCAGACACCAACCGTCACCGTGGGACCGTACCAGTATTCGCCGGAGAATCCCGAAGAGTTTACCCCACAGGGAGGGCAGCATGACTGAGACACCGATTGCCCATGCGCACCAGTTCGACAGCATGGAGCATCAGCATGAGACTTCATACCTGGGGATGTGGCTCTTCCTGGGCACCGAGGTGATGTTCTTCGGGGGGCTGTTCGTGGCCTACGCCGTCTACCGCTACCTCTATCCCGCCGCCTTTGCCGAGGGTAGCAGCCATACCAATCTGCTGCTGGGCAGCATTAACACCGGCATCCTGCTCGTCAGCAGCTTGATGATGGCGCTGGCGGTGCGAGCAGCGCAACTGGATCAGCGCAAGCGGTTGGTGATGTTCCTGCTCCTGACCATCGTGTTTGGGACGATCTTCCTGGGAATCAAGGGCTACGAATATTATCACGAATACCAGGAGGGACTGGTGCCCGGCATCTTCTTCACCTACACCGGCGAGCATGCCGCGCAGGTGGCGCTCTTCTTTGTCTTCTACTTTTTTATGACCGGGCTGCATGCGGTGCATATGACGATTGGCCTGGGAGTAGTGGCGGTGATCGCGTTTCTTGCCTGGCGCGGCAAGTTCTCATCCAGCCACTACACCCCGGTCGAGGGTACCGGGCTCTACTGGCATTTTGTGGATATGGTCTGGGTTTTTCTCTACCCGTTGCTGTATTTGATTAACTAATGCGATAATGAGGTTTACCTTCACCGCAGAGACGCACAGATCGCAGAGAAACCGAACGCGACCTGCTCTGCACGGAATGAACGTTGAAATGGTAATATTGTAATCCGGACATCACTGGACTGGAGTCCCGGCTTCAGTCGGATCGAGCGTTCTCGTCAGTATGCCGCAGCCCCAACAGGCATCCCACCGGCGAAAGCCGGGATTCTTGCTTTGCATATCCGGACTATGACCCAAAATCTTACTCGCAATCCACTGCAGTTATTTCGTGGTCTTCGGAGTCTTCGGGGTTATAGAAGAGGAGAGATTATGGCACACCAGACCGACAAAATCAACCAGCATATCGTTCCGCTCAAGACTAACCTGATTGTGTTTGCGGCGCTGATGGGGTTGCTGATCCTGACCGTCGTTGCCGACCTGGTACCCCTGGGGGGCTTCAACCTGATTATTGCGCTGACCATTGCGATTGCCAAGGCGCTGCTGATCATGCTCTACTTTATGCATGTGCGCTTCAGCAGTCGGTTGGTCTGGGTCTTCGCCGGGGCGGCCTTTCTCTGGCTGGGCATCCTGATGACCACGCTGGGCGACTATATGACGCGCACCTGGTTGGCCGGGCCGGGATCGTTGTAAATTGACATTTGCTAGCCTCTCGCGTATAGTGAAGGCCTATCCGGACTTGAACGAACATTATATGACGGCGTAACCATGTGACGATCTGTCTTTCGATTGCCACAATTATAAGGAGGTTGAACAATGTCCACCAAGTGGGTGTACCTCTTCCGCGAAGGCGATGCCAGCATGCGTGACTTGCTCGGCGGTAAGGGCGCCGGTGTCGCGGAGATGACCCGTACCGGTGTGCCGGTTCCCCCTGGCTTTACCATCACTACCGATGCCTGTAACGCGTACTACGATAACAAGCAGCAGTTCCCCGAAGGTATGTGGAACCAGGTGCAGGACGCGCTCAAGGATCTGGAGTCGCAGACCGGCAAGAAGTTTGGTGATCCGGCCAACCCGCTGCTCGTCTCGGTGCGGAGTGGTGCCAAGTTCTCTATGCCCGGTATGATGGATACGGTCCTCAACCTGGGGTTGAACAAATCCACCCTGGAAGGTATCGCCAAGCTGACCGATAACCCGCGCTTTGCGCAGGATGCCTATCGCCGCTTTATTCAGCTCTTCGGCAAGATTGTGCTGGGCGTTGAGGGCGATAAGTTTGAGCATATCATGGACGAGCGTAAGGGCTTTGGCGAGCGCGAAGATACCGACCTCACCACGGAGGAACTGGCCGATATTGCCGAGACCTTCAAGCGCATCATCAAGGATGAGAAGGGGATTGACTTCCCCGAAGATCCCTACGAGCAACTGCGCCAGGCAATTGCCGCCGTCTTCAACTCCTGGAATGGTCGCCGCGCCCGCGACTATCGCCGCATCAATAAGATCGCCGATAGCCTGGGAACCGGCGTGAATGTGCAGACGATGGTCTTTGGGAACATGGGTAGCGACTGCGCCACGGGTGTGGCCTTTACCCGTAACCCCAGCACCGGCGAGGCGAAGCTCTTCGGCGAATATCTGGTCAATGCCCAGGGTGAGGACGTGGTGGCCGGTGTGCGGACACCACTGCCGATCTCGAAGCTCCAGGAGACCATGCCCGAGGTCTATGATGAGTTTATGGGCATCACCCGCCAGCTTGAATCGCACTACAAGGATGTCCAGGATGTTGAGTTCACCATCGAGCGCGGCAAGCTCTGGATGTTGCAGACC
>CAKZQX010000311.1 GCA_937141995.1 uncultured Chloroflexaceae bacterium
TCCGCCCTGCCGGAGGCGAAATTTCCTTTTGGGTGAGCAACCGCGTAACTCGTGTGCATGAGGTAAAATGAAGATACACGTAACCGTGAATGGAAAGGATCGGCATTATGCGCAGCGGCATACGCATTGCTCGCATTTTCGGCATTAACATCTATATTGACTGGAGCTGGATGTTTATTTTCCTGCTCCTCACCTGGAGCCTGGCCACCGGGTTCGGTCAATTTAACACTGCGTGGAGTAGCGCTTTGAACTGGGGAATCGCGCTGCTGGCGGCGTTGCTTTTCTTTGTATCGGTGCTGGCCCATGAACTGGCCCACTCGCTAATGGCAAAGGCTCAGAAGATTCCTGTGCATAACATTACGCTGTTTCTCTTCGGTGGGGTATCGAATATTCAGCAGAATCCGCGCTCGCCCCGTGCCGAGTTCCTAATGGTGATTGTGGGGCCGCTCACCAGTATCGTTTTGGGCATACTCTTCCTGATCGGGTTTGCGACCACCGCCGGTCCACAGGCGAGTACATCGATTGAACCCCGCGCGCTCTTTGAACAACTGAGTCCGTTGAGTACATTGCTGCTCTGGCTGGGGCAAATCAATATTCTGCTGGGGCTCTTCAATCTGATCCCGGGCTTCCCGCTGGATGGCGGCCGGGTACTGCGCTCGATCCTCTGGGGCAGCACCGGCGACTTCCGCAAGGGTACGCGCTGGGCCGCGATTGTCGGGCAGGCTTTTGCCTGGTTGCTGATTCTGACCGGGATCGCCATGGCGTTTGGCATTCAGGTGCCGATCTTTGGTAGCGGCGTTGTCGGCGGTATCTGGCTGGCCTTTGTCGGCTGGTTCCTCAGCAATGCGGCGACGCGCAGTCTGCAGCAGGTCCAGGTCGAGGATATTCTCGATGGGGTCACTGCCGAGCGGTTGATGCGCGCCGATGTGCCCACCGTCGTGCCGAACACCACGGTCAATGACCTGATCCAGAACTACATCATGGCTACGGACGAGCGCGCCTTCCCGGTTATGGAGGGCGACCGGATGGTGGGCCTGGTGACGATGGAGGATGTGCGTGAGATCGAGAGCAATGATCGGGATAGCTTCACCGTCGGGGAGATTATGACACCCGCCGAGGAACTGGTGACGGTCGCATCCCATGAGGAAGCCGCCGATGCGCTCCGGAAGCTGATCCGGCGCGATGTGCGCCAGGTGCCGGTTTTGCGCAATGGTATGCTCGTCGGCATGGTGCGCCGCCGGGACATTATGCACTGGCTGCAATTGCACTCATCGGGTGGTGTGGCCGGATAAATAGAGTGCCGGGCGCGGCAGAGAACTCTGCTGCGACGGTTCAAGGAGGAAGAACGATGACTGAGATGAATCCAAACGAGCGGTTGCAACAGGTGCGCATTGGGATGCAGGTGGTTGACTATACCGGCAACCGGCTGGGCCAGGTCGAACTGGTCCAACTACCCAACGCGGACGCCGCTGCGGTCGATGCCAACCGGCAGACGACAACCGGACTGGGCGGGGCGCTCAAGGAGACCGCGCTGGAGCCGGATGTGCCCGAGCCGCGCCGGAGTGAACTGATCCGCTACGGTTTTATCAAGATTGACAACCCCGACATGGGTGACATCAACCGCTATGTGCGAAGCGACCAGATCCGCGAGGTGTCCGGAGATACCGTCAAGCTGGCAGTGATGCAGGAGCAGACCTCGATTGTGGGTACGGATACCTAAAAGCAAAACTTTTCAAATAGGACGAAATTGACAGGAGTTACGCGGTGGACGTGCAAACCGGACGTTTCACGCGATGGAAGCCGGATTCGCCTGCAAATCCGGCAGGAGGACTGGAACAGTCCGCACTGCGTAACTCGTGAGATTGACTCGCGCAAAGCCGCAAAGGGCGCCAAGAACCGCAAAACCTTTGCGGCTTTGCGCAAGATTATTTGAAAGGTGAGGAAAGGAGCAGACGATGGCAGAGCAAGAAACCTGCGTTGAAAAGACTGAGCGTGGCAATATCTACTTTTTTTATCGGCCCAAAGTGCAGGCCTAAGGCGAGGAGCATCCCACCCAGGGCTTCGATGATGTCCAGCGCTTTTACATGGTTCTCAGCCCGCACCATCAGGAGCGCTAC
>CAKZQX010000312.1 GCA_937141995.1 uncultured Chloroflexaceae bacterium
GCAACTCGGCATAGGAAGAGGTTCCCCGATCAACCAGCACGACCAGCGGTAGGTCGCGCAGGTCAGGACCACTGCCCACCTCGATCATCAGGGG
Source organism: uncultured Chloroflexaceae bacterium (assembly GCA_937141995.1). Classification (GTDB taxonomy): domain Bacteria; phylum Chloroflexota; class Chloroflexia; order Chloroflexales; family Chloroflexaceae; genus CAKZQX01. The sequence continues at coordinate 95 of CAKZQX010000312.1, forward strand.
CGTTTCTGTACGCTGGTCAAAGAAAGCCCCAACTTCGCCGCGCACAAAGTGGCTAAGAATCCCGACCAGTACATCGCGCCAGCCGCCGGGGTTGCTGCGCAGATCCAGAATCAGTCCGCGCAGTGGGCGCTCAACCACCATATCGGTCAGCGCGCCGCTCACCTGATCATCCATATCATTGACCCAGAGCGTCGTGATGGCGAGATAGCCAATATCGCCCTCCAACCGCCGGGCGGTTGGCGCAACCCGCCCCTCGACCGGTTGCCGGGTTAACACAACCTCACGTACCGCTTCGCCGGGGCGTAACACACTGAGGCGCACCTCCGTCCCTTCCGGTCCCTGGATATCGCCACCATTGTTGGTGGGCGTGCCATCGACGGCAACTATCCGATCCCGGATACGCAAGCCGGCCTGTTCCGCCGGGCTGTTTGGGAAGACCTGGCGAATAAGCGCGCCATTGCCGGTGGGTACGGTAATGACGCCGATCCCCACGCTGGCCTCAAAGCCGGTACTGAGTTCGTCCTCTTCATCAGCAGCGCTGGGGGCCAGGAAGCGCGAATGCTGATCGCCCAGACGCCCGACCATTTCGGTAAGGTAAGCATAGAATTCTTCATTGGTCGTTGCGTTCAGAACCTTTGGTTTAAATTCGGCGTGAATGGCATCCCAGTCCAGGCCGCGGAAATCCGGGTAGAGGTAGTGCTCGTCAACTGTGCTCCAGACCTCGTTAAAAAGCTGCAGCCGTTCACTCTCGGGAACGAGCGTCGGTGTCTGGCCCGGCGTTGTCGCAGTCGATAAACCCAGAAGTTCCACCGACGTAGGGCTGGGGCTGGGTAGTGATGTTGCTGTCGCTGTTTGAGTTGGGGTTGGCGTGGATGTCGGCGTTACCGTTGGCATCAATGTTGGCGTCACGGTTGGCACCGATGTACGGGTTGGCGCAGGTGTCGCTGTCTGAGAACTACCAAACGCTACCGGCAGCCGGAACGTACAACCAGTCAGGCCCGGAATCAGTAACACCAGATAGATATAAACGAACCGAATTGAATAACGCAATGTATGCATATCTTTCATGCCGGCGATCAGGAGTGAACAACCAGATATGAACGTGCGGGGTGCTACTTCCGATCTCCGGCATCTCACAACGAGCTATTCAACTGCAAATGCTGCCTGCAAGACCTGTCCCGCCAGTTGTGCCGCGGCACCACTTCCCTCACCACCATGTTCTATCATAACACATACCGCATAACGTGGTTGGTCAAGGGGCGCAATCGCAATAAACCAGGCATGCGGCGCAATAGTGGGGCCAAGTTCTGCTGTCCCCGACTTGCCGCCAACCGCTACTCCCGATACAAAATTGCTTACGACGCTGCCAAACCCATACTGGCCCACTGCTCCCATGTTATCACGCATAATCGCGGCTGTATCGGCGGACATAACCTGGCGAATGATGCGCGGACGCCGCTCCAGTATCAGATTCTCATCGGGATCGGTCACACGCTGCACCAGGTAAGGCTGGAGCATCACACCATCATGAGCAATTGTCGCGGCGATCAGCGCCATCTGCAACGGTGTAACCTGCAGTTGCCCCTGTCCATAGCCGGTATCGGCCAGAGCTGCATCGCGGTTCAGGAAGCCGGGTTGCACAAACAACCGGCTGGGCCTCGTCGCCAGGTCGGTAAAGTAGGGATAGCTCTCCGGCGCGTTTCCCGGACGGTAAATGTCGAACTTGCGCGCTGTCTCGGCCAGACGCTCGGTACCAAGTCGCAACGCATACTGGGCAAAAGCCGTGTTGCACGAGTAAGCATACACCCGCTCCAGATTGGAGGGATTGCCCGTCAGCGAGGCGAGACCGGGGACGGCATTGACCACCGGGGGCGCGCCCGTTTCCACCGGCAGTTCATTCGGGCAGGTGATAGTGTCCGGCTCGGCATTGTGCTCCAGGATTGACACCGCGGTCAGCGTCTTAAAGGTCGAACCGGGTGGATACTGCCCCTGCGTGGGCCGGTTGACCAGCGGCTGACCGGCGGCCGCATCGTTGAGTTCATTCCAGTATTGCTGGATGCGCGCATCTTCAGTGGTCCAGTCGGGAACATTCGGGTCAAAGCTCAGGCCACGCGGATCAAATCCGGGGGCGCTGACCATCGCCAGCACCGCGCCGGTTTGCGGGTCGAGGACGACAATCGAGCCGCTCTGACCGCCGAGTAGCGCCGCCGCGCGCGCCTGGAGTTCGGCATTCAGCGTAAGCTGGAGATTATTGCCTTCCAGCGTATTGCCCAGCAACTCGTTGCGCAGATTGCGGATTGAATTCCCACGTGTACCACTCAGGTAGTCGCCATAGGTGGCCTCCAGGCCGCTCTGCCCAAACTGGCGACTGAAGAAGCCGGTAATGTTGCTAAATGCGCGCGGCTCGAACCGCTCCGTCAGGGGATAGACCCGGTGAGCAAAGCCGTTGGGAGCCACCGCGCTGCTGACCAGCGGGATGCCATTCCGGTCAAAAATGGTCCCGCGTTTAATCCGCTGCGCCTCCAGCACCGGGCGCACATTACTGATCACCTGCCCGGTTTCTGCATCAATCTCGACATGCTCATAGATTGCGCCCGCCTGCACCACCTGTTGCCGCAACAACTGCAGACTGAGCAGCACAAAGCCTAGCGCAACCACCAGCGCCAGGTTGTATACACTGCGGGCCAGTCCCTGGGGCAGTGGTGGCCGACCGAACCAGAGAGCCAGCCCCAGCAACGGCGCAGCCCCCCAGAGACAGAGCAGCCAGCGACTATCCTGATCCACCGGTTGTATCAGTCCGTAGATAATCAGGGCCAGGGCACCAATAAGTGGAATAAAGCGAACGTTCGCACGCATGCGGCTGTTTCCTACTGGTATATCCGGTCCGCGCATAATCTGCATGTTGCTGTTGGATAGCGCTGGACAGAGCGAGTGGTAGACAATTAACCAAACTGATCTGCGCGACTCATTGGGGCAACACAGTTTCACAAACCGCTATTATACGCCTGAGTGGAAGTAGGGGCAAATAATGCGACAATACGACCAGAAATGTCTCTGATCGCCTAAAACTCCTCCAGCGGCAGCGTTCCACGCACCGTCACACCACTGTTCTCGCCTTCAAAGACATCGAGATGACCATCAAGTTCGGCCAGGCGGTAGTACATGGCACGTAACGCATGGATACCGGGCCGGTGATATGTTCCATCGAGCAGACCAACGCCATCGTCCTGAACAATCAGGACAACTACATCCGCCTCATACCGCAGCGTGAGGTGGGCGGAACGTGCGCGGGCATGTTGTTGTACATTCAATAGCGCCTCCTGCACCAGCCGAAACAGCGTACCATACTGCACAGGTGTCAGTTGCCGGGGTGTGCCGGCTTGTGCCAGATGCACATCGATCAAATGCTGGTTGCGGAAGGTGGTGATCAGATGATTCAGCGCAATCGCTAAATCAACATCCGGATGTGGCTGCATCACAAAAGTTGTTCGCCACGACTCCGGTTTGCCCGGTTCGTTCCCTCGTTCCATCATTGTACGAGCCATGGGCTGAGAAGCAACCGATAGACCCGCGCTGAGTTGTTGCATGCTACCTTCGGTCTGGTTGGGAATAGGCAACACCGGTTGCGGTACATTCATGCCGGACGATGCCCGGTCTTCGGACTCGGTCGAAAATAGCCGGTCGGAGTAGCGGGTTGGTATCATCATCGGCAACAGCATAATGCGCCGGGCCAACCAGGGAACACCGCTCCAGATCAGGGCAAAGGCGGGGGGGATAATCGCACGCACGGCGGTATCAGTCAAACCTATGCCTTCCGGTATGTCCGTCTGCATACTGAGCAGGGCAAGATCCACCGCGACAAACAGCAGACTCAGCAGCAGTGCGCTACGCCACCCCAGCAGCAGCGCAGGCAAAATGAGCGCACCCAGCGCATAGGGCAGAAACGGTAGCGCCATCCCTCCCCCTATCCAGATCAGGGCTACACTCGCTACGACATCCAGCGCAAGCAGCGTTGGACGACGGCGAATAACACGCAGATAGGCCGGGGAAAATGCGGTCAGGAAAAAGTTGACTACACCGGTCAGCACCAGCAGCAGCATGCCGGGAGTGACTAACGCATCCGGCGAGGAACGGCTATGCAGCAATATCACCAGGGCCGCCACTGCCCAGGCAACCCAGCGATAACTGAAAAATAGTATATGTTCGTTACAAAGCGCACGCAACTTATATCGAATCGATTTCATTCGATTTCCTTGCTGCGGTGGCGAAACCGGCCAACTCGCCAGAGGTAAATGGAATAAAAGAATCGGGTGGAACTAAGCGTTACACTTAGTGTAACAGAAAGGTGACACGGCGGCAACCCTGCAGACGCCTAACTTTACAGAAAAGTTATGATTGCCGTCACTGCATCGGCTGCATATAATGGAGCAGGTGTTGTGATAATGTTTAGTAACCAGGGATAGAGACAAATGGGTATACGCAACTGGATCACGCGCTTCTTTCGGGTGGAACGACAAGATGACGCGCGTAACTCGGCCAATGCTGCTACCGCTGCTCCCCCGGAGCAACCGGACGCGGACACAACGGACGAGGAAGGAACTGCCGAGATTTCGAATGTTCCGCGTGGAACACGCTTGAGTCGTGGTTCCACACCACCGGCGCAAGACGCCCCCACGGAAACGTCCTGACCAGGATATATGCGGTACAGTCAGTGCCGTCTGATTACCAGACCGGATTTCCGACAAAAAAGTCGGCTTAAGGACAGGATTTACGCAGTGGTCATGCAACGGGACGTTTGACTAGATGGAAGCCGGCTTCGCCTGCGGCAGCGTGGGACGTTTTGATCTTGATCACACACCAATGCACGGTGTGCAAATGTGTGTGATCAAGATGGCCCCTTTCTTTTTGGGAAAAAGGATATTTCCTCCCACCCTGCCGGAGGCGTATCCCAGCCGCCGGATGGACGACCGCGTAACGCCTGTTAAGAACAGGCGTTACGCGGTCGGCGCGCAAACCGGGCGTTTGCGCCCGATACAGGCTGGCTTTACCTGCGGCAGCATGGTACGTTTTGATCTTTTGCACAAACATGTTGCACTGTGTGCAACATGTTTGTGCAAAAGAATGGAGTCTTCCGCCCTGCCGGAGGCGAGTCGGGCCGTTTATTCAGGCACATGCCGAGGTTGGAACCGACCGCGTAACGCGTGTT
>CAKZQX010000313.1 GCA_937141995.1 uncultured Chloroflexaceae bacterium
TGCCGCGCTATAGTGAGTGCCTGATCAAGGGTTACAGGTGTTGTCACAGGGTTCTCCTTTCTGGTAACACTTTATTGTATTATACCCGCCCGACACTACGCCCTACGCCAGACACCGCCGGAAGAACGTCAGAATCAGGTGCCGAATCTGCGCCAACCCTGCTTCGCTGAAGAAATGTCCCTCGCCCACCAGCGGCACAAAGGTGACATCATTCCCCGCGGCCTTGAGCGCCTGGTACAACAACTCCGACTGCCCGATGGGAACGATATCATCCTGGTCGCCATGTAGGATCAGGAATGGCGGTTCATTCCCGCGAATATAGCTGATCGGGTTGGCCTGCCGCACCTGGTCAACCCGGCTCTGGATGGGGCCGCCGAGCAACTGCGCTTCGGGTGCGTCGGGCTGATCGTGGAAGCCGCCCATCTGCAGGAAATCGGTGGGACCGGAGAGATCCACCACGGCCCGGACAGCGCTGCTCACGCCGGGAGCGTCGTCGGCATCTTCCCAATCGGTGACACCGGCCGCAGTACCCAGCAACGCCGCCAGATGCCCCCCCGACGAGATGCCCCAGACGCCGACGCGTGCCGGATCAAAGCCATAGTGCGCAGCATTGGCCCGCACCCAGCGTACCGCCGCCTTTACATCCCTGATCTGCGCGGGGAAGCGTGCCTGCTGACTGAGGCGATGGTCAATACTAACGGTGGCAAAGCCATGCCTGACCAGGAAATCGGTCAGGTTGAGCTTGCGGTTGGCCTCCATCCAGGCTCCACCCTGAATAAACAGCACCACCGGCAGCGGATCCAACGGATACCTCGAGCCGCACGATCAGCGTGGGCTCCAGCGGCGGCGGCTCCGGCTGGAGGATATCGAGCCGCAGGGTAATTCCAGCAACAACCCGGTAGACGATGTCGGGATGGGTGGTGATGGCGTACGTTGGATTATCCGGCATAGTGTCTGGGTATCCTTCGTTTATTCAACACTCTATGCGTGGTGATTTGCATCGATTGCGCGTTCAGCGGCTATTCTACTCGAAACTACGGTTATGGCGTGCGGCAGCAGAACAGTGCATCGAATACACCCTATGGCCGGCTACCGTGGTTAGATGTCATGGATCAGGGAAGTGTGATACGATTTCTACTACGCCCACAATTGTGCGTCAGTCACGCGGAGGTCAACGCGGCAGCAGAACGGTGCATCGAATGCACCCTACGACTGGCTTCGCCCGCCATCGCCACGCCCATCGGTCGTAGCGTATGCACAACGTTTAACGGTTACGGGTTAACGGTTAAATCCGGCTCCCCTAACCCCTAACCCCTAACCCCTAACCCTTAAAAACTAATCCTTATACGGATCAAATTCATCTTCACCCGCCATCGCCACGCCCATCGGTCGCAGCGTATGCACAATGCGAATACTATCCGCGTGAGCCTCCAGTACCTCGCGCAACGGCCGGTAGACATGCGGGCTCTCATCGGTACCCGCGCCGCGCAGTTCAACCCGCTTATTGCGCACCCACTCCAGCATCATCTCCCGGCTGATCTCACCCGCCTTGACCGTCTTGAGCACCCGCCGGCCCTTCTCGCGTACCCAGCGACGACGCCCTGCCGCGCGCGTCCGGCTCATCAGCCGGCCCGCGCCATGGATTGTGCTGTTCAGCGCCGCCTGTGCCGCATCGCTATCAACACCCTCGATAATCACGCTGATATCGCCCATCGAGCCGCCGACAAAGCCGCGCTGTCCCGGCCAGGCCGGGGTGGCACCCTTGCGGATCACGATCAGGTCTTCGCCGTTGTGCCGCTCGCGCCAGGCAAAGTTGTGATGGTTGTGGACCGCGTCCAGTTCGGCGGCACCCAGGATCTCGAGTACCTGGCTGACCACAAAGTCACGTCCGGCATAGGCGTAGCGTCCCGCCAGGTTCATCGCCTGCCAGTAAGCCTGCCCCAGCTCGGTATCCAGCCCGATCACTGTCGCGGGCTGATCCATATGCTCACCGGGGGCTTTGTCGTCAAATTTACGCCCCGCCGCCAGATTCAGGAAGCCGCTGGCCGTCCGGTGCCCAAACCCCCGGCTACCAAAATGCACGCCTACCCAGACCCGGCCCTCCTCGTCCTCGAAGATATCCACAAAGTGGTTGCCGCTGCCCACGGTGCCCAGTTGCTCGCCTGCCAACTGCTTCAGCTTCTGCAGGTGCGGGACATCACGCCAGGTCGGATCGTCAAACAGTTCATGATTGGTGACCTTGCCGCTGGTCTGCCCAACCCCGAATACCACCGTGCGCGCTACTTGATCCATAACCCGCTTGATATCGGGACGCAGATCATCGGCGCGGACATCGGTGAGAACGGCTTTGTTTCCGCAGGAAATATCATACCCAATTCCGCTAGGAGAAACTGCATTCCGATAGGCCACCACGCCGCCAATCGGCATCGAGTAGCCCTTGTGCCCATCGGCCATCAGCGCCGCGCCCGCGACCTCCGGATCACCGGCGCAGCGCCGGATCTGGCCGAGCGTGGCCTCATCATGCTCACCCCAGACCGGAATACCATTCACAAGTCGATACATCACGCTTCTCCCATTTCGCGCAGCGTCTCCCGCGCAGTATAGATCAGATCTTCCAGCCAGCCGCGCAGTTCCGCTCCACTCAGTGGCGTCACGTCGCCCAACTGACCCGCCGAAGCATAATCATGCAGCAGATCGAGGCGCAGGAAGAGCTCTTCCATGCCCTCAGCGCTGTAGTCCCGGCGAATGCGTTCCTTCAGGGCCATCTCAAGTACGCTCATGACACCACCTCACTTTTTTCGTGATTAGAAACCTGCTCACGAACACGGAGTACGGAGTACCGAAAACGAAAACAGATTACAAACGACGGACGACGGACGACGGCTTTAAGTAGCCCCAGGGGGAATCGAACCCCCGCTGTCAGATTGAAATTCTGATGTCCTGCCACTAGACGATGGGGCCATAGGAAGCGAACCGCGAACGGAGGAACCAGGAACAAAACGCACCTCGCGCCTCATTATCGGATATCATATCGGTTCTTTGTTCTTTGCTCTTTGTTCTTCGTTCTTCGTGTTCTTTATTCCGGACACGCAAAAGGCGTGAAGCTAGTAGACTTCACGCCTCGGAGAGCAAACCTGAGTTCGACCGGGTCTAGTCGATCACAGGGCACCTCCTCTGGCGTGGCTATCGGGATTTTCGCTGCGCTGTCGCAGGCGAAACCACACGTTACCGCCATGTGGAAGGCAGACACACATAGCCGTGCCGGATATATTCGTTGCCGACACGGTGGCCCATTGCGCGCTATAACATTTCTGGCGTAATAGGAGGCCGATCATGCTGAGTGCCCGTTTCTAATTCTAGTTTCTTCGAGCATATCGAGAATGCTCGATCCTTTAATAAAGACCCGGCGAATGCTCTCGGGACGGCTGGCTTCTAACTGTCCGGCGGATATGAGCCGTTTGATCGTACTGAGACTGATGCCCAGCAGCTCGGCTGCTTCTTCACGCGAATAGACGGCATCAGGATGGATTGGATCTCGCTTAATCATCGCACACTCCCCCTACAAACTCAGGGCCAGTGTAGCATGGTCCCAGGTTGTTGTCAAGGGGTCAGAAGACAGCAGATTTACTCAGAGCGCGATCACCGCGAGAACGATCACCTCGCTGATTTCGCAGAGCGCGCCATAGGTATCGCCGGTCAGCCCGCCCAGGTCGCGCACCCACCAGCGGTAGAGGAGCGCGGCGATCCCCCAGACCAGCAGTCCCGCGACCAACCCCTGGATTGGTCCAAGCAGTAGTGTTACCAGCAGGGCGGCAAGCGTGGCGCGGAAGAGACTCCGCTGCTCAATCAGCTGCTGAAAAGTATGCCCCA
>CAKZQX010000314.1 GCA_937141995.1 uncultured Chloroflexaceae bacterium
CAATTCTCCTCGTCGCTGCAACTGCTCCTGGAACCAGGGCAGCGTCTTCTCCAGTCCCGCCTCCAGCGTCACCTGGGGAGACCAGTCCAGCACACGCCGCGCCTTGCTGATATCCGGCTGCCGTACCTGGGGATCATCGCGGGTACGGAGATCTTTGTAGGCAATCCCGGCGCGATTATCGGTCAGGCGATTCACAATCTCAGCAAAGCCTTTGATTGTAAACTCACCCGGATTCCCGATATTCACCGGCTCAACCTCATTAGAGAGCAACAGACGGTAAACACCTTCCACAAGATCGCTGACATACTGAAATGACCGGGTCTGCGAACCGTCGCCATACACGGTCAGCGGCTCGCCCTTGAGCGCCTGAGCAATAAAATTCGGCACCACACGCCCATCGCGGAGGCGCATGCGTGGGCCGTAGGTATTGAAAATGCGCACAATTCGGGTTTCCACACCGTGATACGTATGGTATGCCATTGCCATCGCCTCCGCGAAGCGCTTGGCTTCATCGTAGACACCCCGCGGCCCGATCGGGTTGACATGACCGTAATAGGTTTCGGGCTGCGGATGCACCTGCGGATCGCCATACACCTCGGACGTTGAGGCCAGCAGAAACCGCGCTCCCTTATCCTTTGCCAATCCCAGTGCCTTGTGCGTACCCAGAGCCCCGACCTTGAGTGTTTGAATCGGCAGTTCAAGATAGTCAATCGGCGATGCGGGCGAGGCAAAATGCAGAATCGCATCAAGCGGCCCATCAATAAAAATGTAGTTGGTCACGTCATGCTTGATAAAGGTAAAACGTTCATGCCCGGCCAGATGCGCAATATTATCGGTGTTGCCGGTAATCAAGTTATCCATGGCAATCACCGTATGCCCTTCCGCCAGCAGCCGATCACTCAGATGCGAACCGAGGAAGCCTGCGCCCCCGGTAATCAATACACGCATAGTCGTTGTCTCCTATGTTAGGTACTCCGACCCGGAGAGAATGCAGATAAAAAATGTTTCACAGATCGGTTTCCGCTCAATTCTACCCAGCCTTCGTGAACGTTTGATGATGTACTACAGAGAAGAGATGGCAAGTTATTCACCTCCACGCTAATATGCCCCTCTGCTCATCAGCACCGCCGGTACCGTCATTAATATGATCCGTAAATCCATGCCCACAGACCAGTTCTCGGCATAGTAAATATCCAACCGGACCATCTCATCAAAAGTGGTATTACTGCGACCCAACACCTGCCACAACCCGGTCAGTCCGGGTGTCACCTCCAGGCGTCGGTGATGCCAGGGTTCGTAGCAGGCAACCTCATCGGGGAGGGCGGGCCGGGGACCAACCAGGCTCATCTCGCCCCGCAGCACATTCCAGAGTTGCGGCAGTTCATCCAGGCTGCTCTGCCGCAGGAACCGCCCGACGCGGGTGACACGCGGATCATGTCGGATCTTAAAGAGCGGCCCATCGGCCTCGTTCAACTGCGTAAGTTCGGCCTTGCGCTGCTCGGCATCCCGCACCATGGTGCGAAACTTGTAGCAGGCAAAGGGTAGTCCATCCTTGCCGACCCGCACCTGCCGAAACAGCGCCGCGCCCGGCGAGTCCAGCCGAATCAGCAAGACCAGCAACAGCGTTAGCGGAAGCGTAATCGGCGCGGTCAGCAGCACCAGTCCTACATCGACGGTACGCTTGAGCGCCAGATTCCATCCCCGTAGCGAGACTTCTTTCAGCCCGATCAACGGTACACCGCTGATCTGCTGCACATCCACCCGGTCAAAACTCAACTCATACAGATCCGGCGCAACCCGATAGGCGACACCCATGTCCCGGCAGATCTGCACAATCTGGGGCAGCCGCCGATGCTCCCAGAAGGGCAACGCCAGGATCACTTGATGCACGCCGTTGGCCTTGACTGCCTGCTCCAGATTACTGATCCCTCCCAGGTGGCGATAGATCGTGCCGGGCTTCGCCGTGCCGGTAGTGAACTGATCCGCCAGATAGCCGACCAGCCGGTAGCCTAAGTGCGGCTGCGCGGCGATACCATTCATTACCTGATAGCCCAGCCCGTTGCCGCCGATCACCAGCACCCGCTCCTGGCCGATACCCTGTGCCCAACACCAGCGCCGGAAGCCCAGCAGCAGGATGCGCCAGAACGAGAGGAAGAGGATAATATTGACTCCGGCAAAGGCAAAGATCAGGCGCGAGTAGTAGAATGGATTGTAGAGAAACACGACAACAATCAGCAGCGCAATTCCGGTCAGCGTGCTGCTCAAGATAATCCCGGCATAGTCGAGCAGACCGGAGCCGCGTGGCAGCCGGTAGAGTCCTTTGGTTTCAAACAGTACGAGCAGCACCAGCATCAAAAGCAAGGTGGTTGGAAGAAATGCGCGAAACGCGACAAAATTCTGGATAGCAACTTCGGTGACAATCGGTTCAATTGCGGTCGGCCAGTCAGCAACATACCGCATCCAATAGGCCAGCGCAAAACCAAGGAGAATAAACGCCTGGTCACAAAGCAGTAACCCAAGATGGACGAACCAGTGATTGTGATGTCGCAGCGCGTGCCCTGGTGCGGAGAAGATTGTTGGCCTGACAACATGGTACAGGCTTTTATCCATAGTCACTCCATAGGATGTACAGAATGAACGCCGTACAAACCGACACCATCATACAAAACACAAAAAATTACAAACTCGGTCAATTCTACCATATCTAAGCGAAAAATCCAGATTACACAATGCTGACACGGAAGAATTTGGTACAATGTACCGCTATCAACAGTTTTATCAATCGGAGCAGCGATAATGCGACGTTTAGGAAGTTTTGGATTTCTGGCAACCTTTTTGGGTCTGCTGGCGGTTGTCTGGGTTGGCGCGATGGCCGGCCGGATTGTGCGCGCCGAGCCGGAGCCGGTGTTGAGCGTCGGACTGGCCCTTGCCACCGGCGGGTTGGGCGACCGCGCCTTTAACGATGGGGCCTACGCCGGCTTGCAGCGCGCGCAAAACGAGCATGGGATCCGCTTTCGCGTCGTGGAGTGGAAGGGCGCGGAGAACCAGGCCGCCAATCTGCGCGATCTGGCGCAGGAGCGGCATGATCTGGTTATTGCGGTGGGATACGAGAATGCGCAGTTTCTGGAACAGGTGGCCGCAGCATACCCACGCCGGCAGTTCGCTATTGTTGATGCCCAGGTTAACCAGCCCAATGTGACATCTGTTACCTTCCGCGAGTTGGAGGGGGATTTTCTGGCCGGAGCCCTGACCGCGCTCCTGAGTCCCGATGGTGTTGTCGGCTTTCTGGGCGGCGCGGATATCACGATCATTCGCCGCATTGAGCATGGCTGGAAGCAGGGCGTGCGGTATGTTAATCCCGATGCGCAGATCCTGGTAGAGTATGCCGGTGGTAAAGATGATTTTAGTGGGTTTAATAAACCGGAACTGGGAGCGGAGTTGACCAGCGGTATGTTTGCGCGGCAGGCCGAGGTGGTTTACACACCGGCCGGACGTACGGCGCTGGGCGCAATTGAGGCCGCGCAGCAGCAGCAGCGGCTCGTTATTACCACCGGGTCCGATCAGCGCTGGATCGCGCCGGATGTGGTTATCACCAGTCGCACCAAGAATATGGATACGGCCGTCTTCACGCTGCTGGCGGAACTGCACGCCGGAACACTGGAACCGGGCTTGCGTACGCTCGACCTCAGGTCGGGGGGCGTCGGGTTAGCTCCGCTTGACAGTCAACTGGTATCACCCGAGGTCCGGGAAGCCTTGGAAGGCATCCGCCAGGATCTCGCAACCGGGAATATCCCGGTTCAGGAGTATAATCCCGAATGACACGGATCGTGCGCTCCATCTATTCCTGGTGGCGAGTGCGTCTCAGCCGCCAGATTATCGTTCCCGCCATCCTGGTGACATTGTTGTTCCTGGCCGCCCTGGGATTTGTCGCCTTTCGCCTGGGACAGCGCGCGGTCGTCAGCCAGATCGAGACGCGCAATCGCCAACTGGCTACGCAGGTCGGCCAGGACATTACAAACTTCTTTCAAAATGTTCTCGATACCTTGCGCCTGCAGGAGCGTGAACTGCTCGCCGCACAGACCCCGGAAGCCCAGGCCGAGGCGTTGATCGCGCTGCGCCTGCAGTCGCCCTACACCTACGGCGATATGCGCTTGCTCAATGACGAAGGAGCGCAAACGCTGGTCATTTCGGGTACTCTGGAACAGATCATCGATCAGGGTGCCACTTTCTTTGATCCGCCGGTTGATAGTGAACTGGGTCCGGCGGTTACGGAAGCGCTGGCAACCGGAACCATTACGGTTTCACCCGTGGCCTTCCGGCCAATCACCAACTCGCCCTATGTGACGATGACCATTCCGCTGGGAGGCGCCGATACAAGCAGCGCGCTGGTGGCCCAGATCGATCTGCGCTCCTTCTGGACGCGGGTAGACAGCCTGCGCATCGACAACGGCAGCGTCAGTATTGTTGACTCACGCGGGATTATTCTGGCGCATCCTGACCGCCGGCGCGTTGGGCAGCAACTGAACCAGCAGGCGATTGCGCCGGTCTTTGCGGGCTATGCCAATACCACGACATTTACCCAGGATGACATAACCTATCTGGCAGCCTACTCCCCCGTGCGGGGCGTGCTGTCCGGGTGGGGCGTGATTGTCGAGCAGCAGCGCAGCACGGCTCTGGCTCCGCTCCGCACGATTGGCCTTATCGCTACGCTGGTGACGGTCTTGAGCGCGGTCAGTCTGGCGCTGCTGCTGTTGAGCGTGGTGCGCCGGGTGATGTACCCGGTCGAACAGCTTAGTCATGCGACCGCCGACATTGCCGTGAGTGGTGACCTGCATGCCCTGCGCAACATCGAGATGTCGCAGATCGCGCGCGCCAACGAGATCGGGTTGCTCGCCGCGTCATTCAATCATATGATCAGCGCGCTGGGAGAAGCCCAGGCGCAGCAGCAGCGCTGGAGTGAAGAATTGGAACAGCGCGTCACGGCACGCACCGCGCAACTCCACACGGTGATGGAAGTCGCCCGGCTCAGCGGTGTATCGCTCAACGAGCAGGAGGTACTGACCACCATTCTGGCTCAGATCGAGCGTCTGTGCGAATATGATGCCGCAACCATTATGCTGCTTGATGACAGCCACACCCTGCTGGAGACGGCCGCTTACGTCGCTGCTCGTATGCAAGCCAAGGCGA
>CAKZQX010000315.1 GCA_937141995.1 uncultured Chloroflexaceae bacterium
GCCGGTGGGCGGCCTGCCGGGGCTGCGGCATACGAGCGAGAACGTCGGAGCCGGCTGAAGCCGGGGCTCCTGAAACGGCCTTCAACATCCACGCTCGCGCTCTCTGGCTATTACTGCTTTTCTTGCTTTTCTTGCTTTTCTTCCTTCTCATCCTCCTGCACATCGGCCAGCAGGGTGGCGATCCAGCGGGTGCGGCGGAACTGCTTGCAGGCAATGATGACCAGGATGGTCAGCGGCATGCTGATAAATGCGCCGACAATGCCCCAGACCCAGCCCCAGAAGACGACGGAGAAGAGCACGACCAGCGCGGAGATGGAGAGATATTTCCCCTGGAGCCAGGGATCAATATATTGCCCCATGATCAACTGCACTCCGCCAACCGCCACGAGCACCAGCAGGGCCCACCAGATGCTCTCGAACTGGACCAGCGCAAAGAGCACGGGGGGCACGATGGCAATGATCGAGCCCAGCGTGGGAATATAGTTCAGGAGGAAATTGGTCAGCCCCCAGATAAAGGCAAATTCCAGCCCCAGGATGAATGAGACCAGTGTGACCAGCGTGCCGGTAATCAGGCCGACAGCCGTACGCACGACGATGTAGCGCTGGAAGTCATGGGTGATCCGGTGAATCGCATCCAGCCAGCCGCCCACATGACTGCCGGGGACCATCCGGTTGAGTTTGGCGCGGAAGTCCACCACCTCCAGCAGCCCGAAGAGCATAAAGGCAATTACCAGCACAAAGCTCCCACCGAACGCGCCGACCTGCTCCGCACCGCGCAACAGTACCTGCCGGGCCGAATCGGAGCCGGACTGTCCCCCGCCATCCGGTCCACCGGGCAGGTTAATGCCGAAGTTCTGTGCCAGACTGCGCGCCTGATCGGCATAGCTCTGAAACTGTTGCGCGTATTGCGGCCAGGTCTGGGCAACCTGGTAGGCGCTCAGGGCCAGCGCGCCAACAAAGAGCGCGACGACCAGCAGAAAAATCAGGAGCGTGAGCGTGGTTGCTATGCCACGCGACATTGTGTGCTGGAAGCGCCGCTGCAGCGGCCAGAAGATCGCTACCAGGAAGAGCGCAAAGGCCAGCGGTAGCATTACCGATGCGGCCGCTTTCAGCCCGCTGATGACCAGAATGCCGGCAATGATGGCAAGTAGCCACTGTCCGGTCTCCTGTTCGCGGCGATCGGCCTGCTCGCCCCGGGTAAATTGTCGGTCGGTTGCCTCAATATCTGTTTTTTGCATTACTCCTGCCTGACATGACTTGCCCCAACAGCGTAGGGCGGCTCAATCCCAAGAACATTCAGGCACAGGGGCGCAACATCAACTGTGCGCGGATGCGCCGGCAGCGTCACACCCTCCGGTGCGCCTGCCAGCAGCAGCGGCATCGTCGAGTCGTCCCGGTGCAGCGAACCGTGTGATCCCCCCGGATGCAGCTCAACGCCGGAGATGAGAAACTCATGGCCGGGGTGCGCGGTCATCCAGAGATCACCGCTCTGTTCCAGCTCAAGCACGCCGGCGATCCGCTCGAAGGCATTGGGATAGGTGGGGAAGGTGATAACCCCATCCTGCACCTGCCCATCAACTGCGCGCAGGTCGCCATCCCAGCTCCAGGTGCCGCCCTGCGGATCGGCGGCGGTGTGGGGACCGTCATCGCCGGGCCAGAAGTGCAGGCCGCCCCGATCACGCGTGGTGACATAGTAGCCCCGCCCGTCCTCGCCCGTGATCGCACTCGCCCAGAGCACCTGATCAATGCGCGGGTCTTCCAGCAGGCGGGTGCTGACCCGCGTGATCCGCTCGGTGGTTGGCCGGCGAAAGTAGATCGTGGCGATGCGCATATCCGGGCAGATCACGATCTGATCATCCTCGGTCATCGGCGTTCCGGCTTTGGAGACATCAAATTCGGACAGGATCGCGTCCAGGTCAATCCCGGCCTGGGATGCATCTGCCAGTATATCGGTCTGGGAGTGGTCGCCGGTCACGAGGATGCAGCACTCCGTTAGCAGCGCTTCCTGCCCGCCTGCGGCCGCGATAAACTCGCCCAGGTAGCTATCCACCTGTTCAAGGGTGGTGACGGCCTGCTTCGGGCCACGTTCATGACTGTCGAAGTCGTTGTCGGGGAAGTAGGTGATGGTGAAATCGGGGAGTTTGCGCTGCTCGGCCATCTTGATCAGGTTCTGCGCGGTATATTTATCTTCAAAGCCAAATTTTTCAAACGGTCCTTTGGTCGAAATTGAGAGATCGACTCCATCGAGATCCGGCCCGACGAAATCACCCAGGCGGAAGAGCGCGGGGCCATAGATTTCCTCGGAGAAGGGCACACCGGGCAGGATACTCAGAAGTAGCGGCACATTGACCTTGTGGCGTCTGTCCCCACGGAACATCAGGTAGTTGAGGCTGGCCGCCTGCTTTCCGGTGCGCTCAATAATCTGAAAGAGCGTATCGGCATGCAGGCGCTCATGGTTAAGCTTGTTCAAGAACCCATCGAAGAACTCACTGATGCCCTTCTCCCAGATCACCCAGAAGTCTGCGCCATAGTAGGCAATATGATCCCGGTCGGGTTCGTACCAGTGCGACCCGGCGATGCCATGCGCCTGGGGATAGCGTCCGGTCGTGATCGAGGAGGTCGCCGCTTGCGTGATCGACGGAAAGATGGCGGTGCAGTCCGGGGCAATGGTGCCCGCGTCCGCCAGAGCCTTGATGTTGGGCAGTCGCCCGGCCTCCATTGCCGGAAAGACCACCCGTGAGGCCAGGGCATCGATCACGATGAGTAATACTTTTTTCATGGTATCTCCTTGATGAGAACAAAGGATAGAGAACAAAGAACAAAGCGCTTTGTTCTTTGTTCTCTATCCTCTGTTCCTTGTTCCTTGTTCTCTGTTCTCTGTTCTTTGTTCTTCCCAGTTCTACTGGCGGGTTGGGCGCTCGGCCAGGGTGACGCTGACCTGCTCCTGCTCACCGTCGCGCACAACGGTCAACGCAATAGTCTCTCCAACCTCATAGTTGAGGAACTGGTTGATCAGATCGGCGCTCGACGCGACCGGCTCACCTTCAATGGCGGTAATGATGTCGCCACCCGCGCGGAGCTCGATCCCCTGGAACTGGCGTACCGTCCCACCGCCGCGAATCCCGGCATCGTCGGCGGGGCTATCCGCCACAACATCCGTAACCAGCGCGCCCTGCTCCACCGTCAACCCGAACTCCTCGGCCAGGGCGGAGCTAACATTCGGTACCTGAACCCCTAGCCAGGGATAGTTGTAGCGGCCCTCTTCAATCAGCGCCGGACCCACCTGGGAGACGCGGCTGTAGGGCACGGCGAAACCCACCCCGGCAAACGCGCCGCCTGCGCTG
>CAKZQX010000316.1 GCA_937141995.1 uncultured Chloroflexaceae bacterium
ACATTTGAGAACATCGTCCGGATATGCCATCCGGGAGTCCCGGCTTTCGCCGGTGACATGCCTGCCGGGACTGTGGCCTCCTGCCGGGAACACCTGCTCCGGCTGAAGCCGGGACTCCAGATTATTGCGCCTACAAGCGTAATCACACCGATCTGTAAAACATAGGTACGCAAGGTATGATACCATGTTCCCGGTGCCGCGTCAGACCGTAGCACATAGCCGGCGGGAGCATGCTCCCGCACTCCATATTCACCCACACTTCACATTCACAGGGAGGAGCTTCATGGAACCCGACGACGCAGCCCGTTTTTTGGTCGCGGTCATCACCCGCCCGCGCGACCTGGCCCTGGCGCGGGAAGCGCACTGGTACCGCATCCCGCTGGCGCATCTGCCGACGAACCTGGCCGCCGAATACCTGGCCTTCTACCAGACGGCGGCCTTTGGTGCGGAGCGCTGGTCGGTGCGCTACTATGCGCCGATCCTGCGCTACCGCCTGACCACGCGGCGCGAACTGCTGCCCGACGAGGCCGACCACCCACGCGCCGACGAGCGCTACTACCGGCTGGAACTGGGACCGCCGGCGGAGTTGCCGCTGCCGGTGCCGGCCGCGCGCCTGCGCCGGGTGACATTTATTATGACAACCTACGGCCAACTGCGGCGTGCCCGCGATGTGCGCGAACTCTGGCACCCCGACGAGGATCAGAACAATCTGGGGGATGATCTCTGGGGCGCGGGGTTGGCCGGAAAATCAATTCGGTAAGGCATAGAACAAAGAACCAAGTAACCCGGAACAACATGCGTCAGGCGCATTCCCTGGGTGAACAACTTTGTTCTTTGTTCTCCGGTTCTTTGTTCTTGCGGAGAAGGAGAAGGAGAAGAAGGTATGGAATACACTATTGGCGGCGAAATTGCACAGAATGTCCGGCTGGATTTTGCACCGGGGGAGACGGTCTGGGCCAGCAACGGCTCACTGATGGCCCATTCCAAAGGGATACAGTGGCGGCTACGCGTGCCCAGCGGCTTCAGTGGCGCGCTACGCCGCTCCTTCGCCGGGGAGGGGATCTCGCTGACCTACCTGGAGACGGATCAGCCGGAGCAGTATGTGCTGCTGGCCTCGAATACACCGGGGCGCATCTGGCGCTGGGATCTGGCGGACGGCCCGGTGGTCGCCACGCGCGGCTCGTTTCTGGCGGCCTGGGGTGAGCAGGTCGATATCGATGTGACGATTGCGCGGCGGGCGGGGGCGGCGATCTTCGGCGGCGCGGGACTGTTCCTGCAACGCGTGTCGGGGCAGGGGCAGGTGCTCATCCATGGCAGCGGCAATTTCCACGAGCGGCAACTGGCCCAGGGAGAGGAGATTCTGGTCAGCACCGGCAACCTGGCCGCCTTCGCCGACAGTGTAGACTATGATATCCAGGGCGTGGGCGGTTGCAGCAAGATCCTCTTTAGCGGCGAGGGGCTGTTTATGACCCGCCTGACCGGGCCGGGCCGCGTGCTGCTGCAAACGCTCAAGCGGGGCAAGACGAGCAGTGCCGGCAGTGCCGGAGGATGATGCGTGCGGGCTGAAACGTGCGATAGAGGGGCGCAGCATGGCAGGGAAGATCTTCGGCGGGCGGTATCCGTTGGGCCAATGCTGCGTCCCTACTCCAGAACCAATCATTCGTCGGTGAAAATACCCTAAAAGAGATATAGAAAAGGAATAGAGAACGGAGACATTTATGACATCTTGGCAAGACAGGAACACCTATGTAATCGCCACAGGTTTCCTTGCAAAATCCACCGCCATCCGCGCCTCCGCCCTGCATTCCGCATCCCGCATCCTTAACACCCGCCCCGCAACTTGACATCCCAAAACATCTGTACTATGCTACGCACAAATTTTTCACCCGTTGAAACAGCTTTTCCGGGAGGGAAGCCATGTCGCTGGACCTGACGACGTTGAGCAAGCAGGTGCGCCAGATGAGCGGCACGCTGGCGTTGAGTGCCGACGAAATCGTCGGGCGGACACGCCAGGTGCGGGCGCGCTATGTGGAAGAGAGTGGAGCTGAGGCAACCTGGTCCCGCGCCGTGGATCTCAGCCGCGAGACGGCGACCTGGCTGCTGGCCCGTCCGGTTGAGCCGCTGGATACCGTCC
>CAKZQX010000317.1 GCA_937141995.1 uncultured Chloroflexaceae bacterium
CCGATCGTTCGGACACCCAGGGTGGCGGCAGCTTCGAGGGCGGCGACGATATTGGGCGAGTTGCCGGAACCGGAGATAGCAATCAGCAGATCGCCGGGGCGCGCCAGATTGCGCAGTTGCTCGGCCAGCGCCTGTTCGTAGGTCGTGTCGTTGCTCCAGGCCGTCAGCAGCGCCATATTCTCGACCAGCGAGACGACTCGAAAGCGCCGTGCCTGGCTAAAGCAGTCCGGGGGCATGGTGGTCTTGCAGAGGTCGGCAGCGAAGTGGGCAGCCATCGACGCGCTACCGCCATTGCCACAGATGAAGATGGTTGCTTCGCGCTCATGCGCCTCCCAGATGATATCTACCGCCTGAACAATCGGCTCAATCGGCAGCGCCCGCATGTGGGCCAGATGGGCCGTCAGGTAGCGTTCCGCGTAATCCGTAAACGCTTCGGTGTGGGGGGCATTACCATTACCGTATGGAGCATAGTTCATGTCTCACTGTCTCCTTGCGCGTTGTCCGCCGGATAGCAACGGACATATCAATATGACACAACCTCGTCTTTCTCATGATGTCCGGAGCATGCTGAAACCCGGCTGAACACATGGGGCGAATCGCGTGAGTATATTGTTATATTTTCTACCCGATTTTGTGTGGCTGCTCCTGCTATCTCGCCGGCAGCATTCTGCGTTATAATAGCAGCGACCGGTTCATCGTCAACTGGTGTATGCTGACAGACTACGGACTGATGTATTATGTCAAGCGATAGTGCCGTTCAGACCGAACATCTGACCAAACAATTCAAGCAACGCATTGCCGTCGATGCTGTGTCACTGGAAGTTCACCGTGGCGAGATCTTTGGGTTCCTGGGGCCAAATGGGGCCGGGAAAACGACCACCATTGCGATGCTGCTCGGGCTCATTCGCCCCACCCGCGGGCGGGCCATCGTACTGGGCCATGATATTCAGCAGGAACCCGGGGCGGCGCTGCGCCGGGTGGGTGCGATGATCGAGGCACCGGCATTTTACCCCTACCTGAGCGGGTGGAATAACCTGCGTGTGCTGACCCGCGCCGCCGGTCTGCCCGATACGCGGATCGATGCGGTGCTGGAGATTGTCGAACTGCAAGCGCGCGCCCACGACCGCTTTCGGACCTACTCACAGGGCATGAAGCAGCGCCTGGCAATTGCTGCAACCCTGCTCGCCGAACCGGAGTTAATCATCCTCGACGAGCCGACCAATGGCCTGGACCCGGCAGGAACGGTTGAGCTACGGTCGCTGATCCGCACCCTGGCCGAGCAGGGGCAAACGATCTTTCTCTGCAGTCACCAGCTTCACGAGGTTGAACAGGTCTGCCGGCGGGTCGCTATTCTGAAGCAGGGGCGTGTTCTGGCGCAAGGCTCCGTCGCCGAACTGCTCCAGCAGCGTCGGCGGGTGCAGGTACGGGTTGTCGCTAGCGCACCCCGTGCGCTGGAACTGCTACGCACGGTACCCTGGATCGGCGCAGTTGAGCAGCAGGGCGATCTGCTGCTGGTTGATGTTGCCGGTAGCCGCGCCCCCGAAGTGAACGCACTCCTGACCCGGCATGATATTCCCGTGGCCGAGATTCGTACCCGTACCGAGAGCCTGGAGCAGTTCTTCCTGGAGATAACGGGAGAGCAGGGTTGTTGAATTTATTACAAGCTGAGTGGATCAAACTGTCGCGGCGGCCCCTGGCATGGCTGCTGCTGATCATTTTTCTGCTGCTGATGGCGCTATTCCTGGGCATTATTTTCCTGGCGGTCGGCCTGAGCGACGGCGTATTCACCGGCGGGGATGTGCGCATGCAAATTATCCCGCGCGAAGATCAGCTTGAGCAATTCCGCCTGATGCTACGTTTTCCGGGGATCTTTGGCACCGTGCTGAGTCAGGTTAACAGTATCGGGGGCATCCTGGCGATTGTCCTGGCGGCCGGGGTGTTCGGCAGCGAATATAGTTGGGGCACACTGCGCCTGCAACTGGCACGCCAACCCCGGCGCGGTCCGTATCTAATTGCCAAAACGGTAGCACTTCTGCTCTTTCTGTTGCTGGGCATCGGGTTGGCAATGTTGTGCGGGTCGCTGCTCGGCCTCTTCTTTGGGGCGGTGCTGGGCAACAGCGGCCAGGTCAGCGCCAGTGATCTATTACTGCTGCCCTGGCGGATGCTGCGCTCACTCTACGTTATGTTGCCCTACGTTATGTTAACTATCGCCTGCTGCGTTCTGGGGCGTTCCGTTCTGGCGGGAGCGGTAGGCGGGTTTCTCTTTCTCGCCGCCGATATCAGCGTGGGCGCGTTTTCCTTCCTCACCAGCATGAGCGACACCCTGGCATTTATCTACAATCTGCTGGTGGTACAGCAGAATATCAACACCCTGGTGGTGCTCAACAGTCAGAGCTATGGGCTTGACCCGGCGATTATTACGCGCAACCTCGATCTGACGGTTCTGCCGTCGCCGCTCCAGGCGGTACTGGTTATCGCAGTGTACAGCGGGAGCTTTTTTGCAATCGCCTACCGGCTGTTTGTACGACGAGATCTGACCGGCGCAACCTGAGATAAGATTGTACTGTATCCGCTGGCGGATCTCATCATCCAGCATGATGAACGTCATACGCTGTTGTCGTGCCACTACCACATACGATAACATACATGCTGTACAGGGGCATAATCGGTGTCGATTTCGGCAGCGACATGGGCAAGCACTGCATCAACACCTCCGTATCGTTCACCCGGAGTATACCGCATACGGCAGCACCGCAACGTACCAAACCGCCGTTCCCATCAACGTAGGAACGGCGGTTTGGCGATTATAGTGTGGAGCCAACGCGGGGACTCGAACCCCGGACCTGCTGTTTACGAAACAGCTGCTCTACCAACTGAGCTACGTTGGCCTGGTTAGCGTGCGTGTCGCTACACAGTACATGATTCTAGCCGAAAGCCGCGTCGCTGTCAAATCCACAACGTTCTAACGTTCTGACGTTCTAACGTGCAACGCTATCAGACATTGCAATAGATTGCACAGCCTTTTCTGCCGCGTATACCATGTTGTAGTAATGACGCTGTGCTATAATTGCCCTGGACCAGAACAGACCTTTGGATTGTTCGCAGTTGTAGGATAATGTTGATGCCAGATGATACGACGTTCCTCTTTGATCTGCCGGCCAGTCGAAGCACACTCTTGAATGATCAGCAGACCGAGCGCGACCTGCCGGTGCTACCGCTGATCAATACTGTGCTGTTTCCACGCATGATGGCCCCGCTCTTCGTTGGCCGTGAGCGCTCGATTGCCGCTATCGAAGAGGCGATGGCAAAAGACCGGGTGGTGCTGGCGGTTGCCCAGCGGGAACCCGATACAGAAGATGTCGGCCTGAACGACCTGTACACCGTGGGGGTCGAGGCGGTGGTTCAGCGCGTGCTGAAGATGCCCGACGGCACGACCAGCATTGTGGTGCAGGGCCAGCGCCGGATGCGGGTGCAGGAGCAGACCCAGGAACTGCCGTTTCTGCGGGTGCGCGCGGTACCGCTCTATGGCGAGGAAGAGCGCACCCTGGCGGTCGAGGCGATGATGCGCGCGGTGCTCTCGCTCTTCGAGAAGGTGGTGAAGCTCAGTCGCATGCTGCCGGACGACTCCTACATTATGGCAATGAATGCCGATGAGCCGGGCTGGCTGGCCGACCTGATCGCCTCCACACTGCCGTTGGATGTCTCGCACCGCCAGGAGATCCTGGAAACGCTTGACCCGGAGGAGCGGCTGCGCCGTCTGAGCATTATGCTCTCGCAGGAGTTGGA
>CAKZQX010000318.1 GCA_937141995.1 uncultured Chloroflexaceae bacterium
CATCCATTACGGCTCGGGGTTGAGCACTGAAAGTCTATCTCTGCTATGCGCCAAAAGGCGCATAGTTCACTTTCATCCATTACGGCTCGGGGTTGAGCACTGAAAGGGAAAGCGGAAAGCGGCCTGAGCGCCGAGCGCAAAACGGCATCTGTGCATCTACTCGTGCGCGGGGACCGGCGGTGGTGGCGGGCAGACAGTGACCGACCCCGCTCGTGCAAAGGGTGTGTGGCCTCAGAACAGCGCACGATGGATGGCGCGGCATCCCCCAGTCGCCTTTTGAGGGTAGACCTCTTGGGAGAATTGTATTGGAATGCTATCCGATGGCGCAACTCCGGTGGCTGGCCGGCTAAAAACCAGCAGTGATCACGCAGAGGCGCGGATGCTCACTAGCTCCACGCCTCTCGCGTTGGTTATCACAACAAATTATCAAATTAGTGCATCTGCTAACCCATACCCGTTAACCCATAACCGTTAACCCATAACCGTTAACCCATACCCCCTACGCCGCCAGCGGCACCGCTGCCGGTTCGCCCTGAGCCGCATTCAGCGCCGACCAGCGCTCGACCAGTTGGTCGCTACGCCCGCGCAGCCACTCCGACAACCAGCGTCCCTGGCCCATCACATCCAGGTGATACTCAACCGAGCCCTCCAGGGTTGAGGCAACCCGGCCCAGTTCACCCTGCAACCAGATCAGCTCGATCAGCTTCGGTAGCGTGGCGATCTCCTGCGCGCTCAAGGGCGAAACGGCAACATAGGCCGCTATCAGCCGGTTTGCGCGTTGCTCGTCGAGTGGTCCCCGGAAAACACCCCACATCATCTGGTCGGCATAGCCGGCATCGGTCGCAAAGCTGACCAGCGCATCGGCCAGGTCCACAATGCGCGCATCCCATGTGACCTGATCATAGTCGAGCAGGGCCGCGACCTCGTTCCCCTGGAAGCGCAGGTTGCCGCTGTGCATATCGCCATGGATCAGGCAGTGGGGCAGATAGCCGTACACATCTTGCCGCAGTGCCGTGCGCAGTTGCGATGCGCGGGCATCGTACCAGGCCAGCGACGGCCAGAGGTCGCCCATCACATCGCACTCCATCAACCGTTCGGTCATGCTGAGGATGCCATGCGGATTGTAGCGCGGCGTGGTGTCCCGTGGCGGCGCCGCAAAGCCCTGCACCAGGTTATGGTAGTGGGCCAGCGTTGCGCCGACACTCGTCAACTGCTGGGGTTGCTCAGCATTAAAATCTTTCCCCTCGATAAAGAGTTGCACTTCGTAGCGCTGATTATCCAGGTGCAGCAACGTCTCGCCGGCGCAGGTCGGGATCAGCCCCGGCACAGGAAAGTTGTGCTCATACAGATGGGCAATAAGCGCGTGGCGCTGCTGATGGGCGCGCTCGTTGAGGTGCTGACAGTTGCGTCGGACAACAAAGCGGCCATAGCTGGTCTGAATGAAGGCGGTTTCGTTTACGTTGCCCTCGGCAGCCGGAGTTACTTGCTGCAGGTCGCCCAGGTCATAGTGGGCCAGTACACGTTCGATGTGCGATGTAGTCAACATGATTCTATCCAATACAACTAATCAGGTCACTAAGTAATTCCCTTTCGTGGCTCAAAACACAACTCCCACACGTTGACAGTATACCGGAAACCCTGCAAAAGTGTATAGGCCATTTGGGGTAGTCAGGTATAGGCCATGGGACGAGAGTTTATACTGGTCATAGAACGAGGAGTATAGATTTAGTAAACGGAATAGTTGCACGTCGTACTATATTGTTTTGTATCAAATATAGATAGATCACCTGTATGTGATAGAAACTCAAACAGAATGTTGGTATCGGTACTATCCAGACGATAGTACCTGGTTGTTTTAATGCTTTTGTAACCCGACGGTTACTCGCACAAGTATAATATTACCGGCACCTCAATGCCGGACGCTGGTTTATCGTTTGCTACCCCACTGTTCCAGCGGGATTTGCCGTTTTGCGCCATGGTCTACTTTGCCCCGTTACCCTGCCGACTATTTGACACTGGCCCTGACATCCGTTAAGATACCCGTGGCACCAACGAACGGCAGCCACACTGGTTGAACCCTGCCAGGGCCGGAAGGCAGCAACAGTGGCCGGTCGTGCTGGGTGTTTGTGGTGCCATTTCCTTTTCCCTATTCCTCTTACCGCCCCGGCACATACAGGATCTCCTGCGTCCGCCCCGGTGCCGTGTCGTCCGTTACTGCTATCGTGCCCAGTTCCTCGGTCGTAAACTCGCCCGGCGTGCCGAGCGTTACGTTGGTGACGGTCAGGCTGTCCGCGTTGCGGGTCAGGAGTAGCAGCGTTTCGTTGTTGCGCCACATTGCGTCCTGGAAGCTGCCGCCGATTTCGTCCAGCGCCCACTCGGCGGCGACGTTGGCCGTGGCAACGCGCAGGATCTCGAAAGACGCGTCCGGTTCGGGGTTGGTTGTCCGGGCGTAGAAGACCTGCATTCCATCAGGGGAGATGCGGATCGGTCCGAAGTTGGTTTCTGTCTGCGCGACCAGCGTGGCGGTTGTGCCCGTGGTCGTATCCAGATGGAGCAACTCCTGCTCCGCCAGGCCGGGACCGAGCATGAACGATCCGGTCACCAGCGCGAACTGCTGCCCGGCGGCGGAGACGCTGACAAAGAGGTGCCCCTGGTCGCGGATGGTCTCCACGGTGCCGCCAGGCGGGTCCAGTCGCAGCAGGGCCGCCGGGGGCGCGTCGGTCTGCCAGCGCAGTTGCTGCCCGATGATTCCGGTCGGGGTCCAGGCCACCGGGCCAAAGAGTGCCGTATTTGCGCCGGTTTGCAGCACCTCCGGCGTACCATCCGGCAGATCGCGCGTCTGTAGTTCCCACGCTTGTTGACTGATCGCTGCATAGACCAGCGTCTGACCGTCGGGCGCGAAGTGCGGACGAAAGATCGAGATCGCTTCCGCCTCCCCCACCGTCTGCATGTCGCCACTGCTCAGGTCGAGCAGGGTGGCCTGGGTGGTGTTCTCCTGGTAGAGGATGTAGCTGCCATCCGGGGCGGCGGCGGCGGCGGTGAGGGTGACATCCTCTCCGGTCTGCCCCAGCGTGATCGCCTGGTCGGGTGTGTCCAGGGGCACGACCCGCTTTCCGCTGCGCACCCAGATCTGATCAGTCGGGAGCAGCGTTTCGGGGACAGCGGTGGGCGTTTCCATCTCCAGCGTGGGCGTGGGCGCTTCTCCCGCGGGCGTAGGCGTCTGATTGATATCGGTGGGCAGACTAATTGGTGTGGGGGTGGGCGCTTCGGGCGTGAATGTGTCGCACCCGGCGATGGCAATTGCCGGCAGCAGCAGGCCGATGAGCCGGTAGCTTCGGCGCAGTCCCGACAGGGTTTGCTTTCTTCTCGGCATCTTTTCTCCTCGTTTTTTGCAATTTCAAACCTGATTTCTTGCCACAGAGCGCACAGAGGACACAGAGAACAAGTAGAGTGGGGCGTAGTGGCTTATGAACGATGAATGTTTAATCCGGACAGCGTTGGATCGGAGTCCCGGCTTCAGCCGGAGCAGGCGTTCCGAGCAGGATGCTGCCGAGGCAGGCACTCAACCGGCTAAAGCCGGGACTCCCGCGAATCGTATATGCGGGTTATTTGTGCAACGTTTACGAGCCGGGACTGCGGATCATCACATAGGTGAACTGTGAAATTAATCTAGACAGCGTCTTGCCGGAGTCCCGGCTTATGAACGATGAATATCTAATCCGGACAGCGCTGGATCGGAGTCCCGGCTTCAGCCGGAGCAGGCGTTCCGAGCAGGATGCTGCCGA
>CAKZQX010000319.1 GCA_937141995.1 uncultured Chloroflexaceae bacterium
TGTGGGCCTGGAGATAGTCACCTAGAAACACGGATGCCAGTCCACGTTCAAATAGCGCCAGCCCCCGTTCCCAGATATGCGGTGTAGCATGCAGCAACTCAAGCGCCGGTTGGAAACAGGCACGGGCAGCACTGTAGCGGCCCATACCCATCAGCAGGATGCCCCGGTAGGTCAGCGCTTTACCGCACCAGACCGGCAGTTGGGCCTCCGCTGCTGGTTCATCTGCAAGCGCCTGCTGCAGGACGGCGGTTAATCGGGCGTAGACCTGATCGCCTTCGGCCAGCCAGCCCCGGACATAGTAGAAATAAGCGAGCACGAGCATAGCGCCGTCGAGCGCGACAAAGTGGTTGTGTGCTATCGCATAGCTCCAGGCGACGCGTATATTTTCAATATTGGCGGCAACGTCATTGATTGCGGTCTGTTCGCGGGGACCATACAGGAAATCCCGGCGCTGCGCTAAAAAGAGGAGCCAGTAGTCGCTGTGGCGGCGTTGATACTCGGCAAGCAGTTCTGGCCGGCGGACGAGCAGTTCGTTGAGATACTGGCGCAGCAGTTCGTGCAGACTGTACTGCTCCTCGGCATGGTAGCGCACTAGAGATTTATCCTGCAGGGCCGCCAGGACCGGCAGAGTGGCCCCGGCAACCTGTTCGGCGGCTGCGCGCGGGAAGCTGCCCCGAAATATGGCGAGTCCCAGCAGCGTATCCTGTTCGACTTTATTGAGCAACTGCCAGGAGTGGTCAAACACGGCGCGCATACTGCGGTGGCGTTCGGGCACGGTACGCCGGCGCGTTGCCAGAATCTCAAGCGTCTGCGCCAGTTCATGCACAATTGCTTCGCAGGACAACACGTTTACCCAGGTAGCCGCAAGTTCAATTGCCAGTGGAACGCCCTCAACCACCTGGCAGAGCTGGGCAATTGCGGTCTGGTTATCGGCGTTCAGTGCAAAGGTATGCGTCGTCCGGGTGGCACACTGGACAAAGAGCTGGACAGCACTATACGCGCTGAGTTCTGTCTGGTGTGCGGGTGTCGGCAGTTCCAGGCCAGTCAGGTTAACCACCCACTCGCCCGGCAGGTTGAGCCGCTCGCGGGAGGTACACAGGAGCGTAATGCCGGGCGCGGTTGTCAGGATATCCGCCAGCAGGGCTACGGCATCCAGCAGATGTTCCAGGTTGTCGAGCAGCAGTAGCATACGCCGCATGCTGAGAAAACTCAGGAGTTGCGCGTGTACTTCACGCGTCCCCTGCGCCTGCAAGGGAAGAATGCCGGCGATAGTGGCCGCAATATGTTCAGGCGTGTCAATGCTTGCCAGCGACACAAACCAGACACCGTCCGGATAGGCTTGCAGACAGAGGTGCGCCGCCTGGAGCGCCAGGCGGGTCTTGCCAATCCCGCCCAACCCGGTGATGGTCAGCAACCGGCAGTCGGGATGGTGCAATTGGGTTGTGATATGCGTCAGTTCGGCTTCACGCCCGATCAGTGGGCCTGTCGGGTGGGGTAGATTGTGCGCTGCCGGCACACTGACGGCAGCCGCGTTGTTCGCCGGAACCAGATTGCCCTGGCGGATCTGCTCGTAGAGATCGCTGGTTGCAGCTTCGGGCTGGATGCCCAGTTCGGTTTCCAGCAACCGGCAGCAGGTGCGATACTGCTCCAGCGCGGCGCTCCGCTGATCCAGTGCGGTCAGCAGGCGCATCATCTGGCGATGCGCCGCTTCATCCAGCGGGTCAAGTTCGAGCAGGCGTGCGGCGTACATCTGACCGGAGGCGTAGGATTGCTGGTCGTAGGCATGCTGCACCAGCCGATGCAGCACCAGCCGGATCTGCTGCCGCCAGGCTTCCCGCTCGGTCGCCAGCCAGATATCAAACTCCGGGCAGTCCTTCAGATACAGTCCCTCCAGAAACTCACCCCGGTAGAGGGCAGCGGCGGCAGCCAGCGAGTCGGCATCGTCGCGCTGGAGCAACGCGAGAAATGCCTGCGTATCACGCCAACAGTCCGCATCGGGAGAAAATCCGACGGTATGGCGGTCAGCGGTGAGCAACCCCGGCACCAGCGTGGCGAGGTTGTGCAGCACCACACTCAAGTTATTGCGCCCGCGCGTCTCGCTCTTGCTACTCCAGAAGAGATGGATGAGATGCTGGCGGTTCACCGACTGGTCACGCGTGGCAAGGTAACAGAGCAGTGCCGGCACCTTGGTCGACTCGTAACCACGCACCGGTTGCTGGTTATGGCACACCTCAATCGGTCCAAGCAGACGGATGTGAAACTGTGACTGACCGGTCATAGCTGCGTGCTCCTGGTTTATTCTTCTTTTGCTGGTTGTTCCCCAGATTCTGATGTAACGACCATTTTACCATTTTTCGCTCGCCTCCTCAGCGCTACCTAAGAGTTTCCTAAGACCAACTTTGCATAGTTACATAGCACCTTTCTTCCGCTCTTCGAGCCACTCTGGCTTGAAGAACTTACAACTTACCAGGAGGAATCTCGATGCAACGAACCTACACACCTTACGACGGGCGGTATCTGATTGTGGGTGGCCTCATCTTGCTGTTGCTGGCGAGCGCGCTCTACCGGCCGGCTGCCGTCCACGCAACTGAGATGACGGTCAGCATCACGCAGGATCTTGTCACCACTGCTGACCTGGAATGCTCGCTGCGGGAAGCGATTCTGGAAGCCAACGATGCCGGGGCGCTGGGGCTTGCCGGCGAGTGCCCCCAGGGCAGCGACACCCAGACTGACACGATTATCCTGGCAAATGGCGAGGTTTACGCCCTGACGATTGCCGGCGATGACAATAGTGCAGCCCAGGGCGACCTGGATATTGCCAACAACACGGCTGAACTGGACCTGATCATCACAACGGTCAACCCGGATGGTGACCCGGCGGTGATTAGTGCCGGCGGGAACAGCGGGATTAATGATCGGGTGTTGCAGATTTTGTCGGGCGCAAATGTGCGGATCGAGAATGTGATCATCAGTGGCGGCTACGTGGCACTCAACGGTGGTGGCATCTTCAACAATGGTACGCTGGAACTGAGCAGTGTCACGGTGAGCAACAATCAGGTAACGGATGCGACGTTCGAGGGCGGCGGCATCTATAACCTCGGCAGCCTGATCCTGGATAGCAGCAGCGTGGAGACGAACCGGGTTACCGGCGTCGGTGGCGGCGAGGGCGGCGGCGGTATCTCCAACCGGGGCGGTACGCTGACGATCCAGAACAGCAGCAGCATCAGTGACAATATCATTGATGGCAATGGTAACGGCGCGGGCCTGCTGAATATTGGTGGCACTGTCAACATTGCCAACTCAGCCGTGGAGACCAATTGGATTACGGTTGACGGCAACGGGAGCGGTATCTTCAATCGCACGGAGGGCGAAGATATTGGTCTGCTGACGCTTAATACGGTGACTATCGACAACAACACCATTGATGGTACCGGCAGCGGCGTAGGGCTCTACAACGATAGTGGCAGTGTTTCCGGTGAAGCGGTGACGATCAGCAACAACACGGCCGGTAACGGCGACGGTGGCGGTATTTTCAACCAGGGCAATACCGAGGGCAACGGGAGCCTGGCCCTGACTGCCGCCAGCATCACCAGCAACAGTGCCTCGGGGGTCGGCGGTGGCATGCGTAACCAGGGTGGCAGTGTCAACCTGACCGACACGAGCGTCCGGTTGAATACGGCGGCGAGCGGCGGCGGGCTGTACAATGACGGCTTTATCGGCGCGAACGGGCAGATGACACTCAACAATGTCGTTATCGAAACGAACACGGCCGGCAATGGCAACGGCGGCGGGTTATTCGGCAATGTGCTTGGCAGCATCAGCCTGAGCAATGGCAGCCGCATCAGCGAGGGCAATAGCGCGCAAGGAGCCGCGCCCGCCGGCAACGGTGGCGGTGTCTACATTGGGGGTGGCACGCTCAGTGTTGACAACAGCTCTATCTTTGGCAACAGTGCGCAGCAGGCGGGTGGCGGCATCTACATCAACGCTACTGGCGCAGTGACAATTGAGAACGGCAGCGAGATTGGCCGGGCAAGCCTGCCCAATGTTGCCGGCAGCGGCAGCGGCGGCGGAATCCACAATGAGGGTACCCTTGCGGTCCAGAACAGTGTAGTGCAGTATAACGGCACGAACCCGGCAGGCGATACACTTGAAGCCACTGGCGGCGGTATTCACAACGCGGGCAGCCTTGAGTTGCGCAGCAGCACCGTCACTGGTAATACCACCGGCGACGGCACCCTGGGCCACGGCGGCGGGCTCTACAGCGCCACAACCAGCAGCAACGTGGTAGTCAACAGCACCATCAGCGGTAATCGTACAGGTGCGAATGCCGGTGGTGGTGGTATTTATAACGTCAGTACCAGTTTCACGCTGCTATTCAGCACTATCACGAACAATGAAACCTCAACAATCGGTGGCGGCTTTTTTGCAGTACCGAACTCATCGGCTGTGCTGCGGGGAAATATCCTGGCCGGCAATAGTGCCAATACCAACCCGAACTGCTCTGCACAGCCAGGGGGAATGGTATCGGCGGGGTACAACCTGGTCGCAAATAATACGGGGTGCAGCGAGAACTTCCCGATTGATGTTGTCACCGATCTGGTAGGTACCGCCGATGCACCGCTTGACCCGCTGCTGGGCGAACTGGCAGACAATGGTGGCCTGACGCCAACCCATGCGCTGCTGGAGGGGAGCCCGGCGATTGACACCCTTACCGACATTGGCCCGCTCGAAATCGAAGTATGTGCCGCACTCGACAACAGTCCCATCGCGCAAGACCAGCGCGGCATTGAGCGCCCGCAGCGCAACACCTGCGACATCGGTGCG
Organism: uncultured Chloroflexaceae bacterium; assembly: GCA_937141995.1. Classification (GTDB taxonomy): domain Bacteria; phylum Chloroflexota; class Chloroflexia; order Chloroflexales; family Chloroflexaceae; genus CAKZQX01. The sequence goes on from CAKZQX010000319.1 coordinate 4,825, forward strand.
TTTGAAGCGGAGCCAGTACGCGTTTATTTGCCGTTGATCAATAAATAACCCGAGGTACGCAGTGGGAGTTTAGACCACAAACAGCACGAAACGAGCGAAAAGCGCGAAACGGCCAATGCCGGCATGCAGCAGCCGATCCCGCGTTTGACGGGGGATCGGCCTCCGGCAGGGAAGATGCCCACACTTTGCACAAAACCGTTGCCCTAAGAGCAACGGTTTTGTGCAAAGTGTGGATGGATTTCCGTCAACTAGCCCAGCGTGCGGCGGCGCAGCAGCAGCGCGCCCAGCCCGACCAGCAACAGGGCACCCAGCGCCAGCAGCGTCAGCGGTGATGTTGTACCCTCGGAGGTCGTCGGCAGCGTCGAAGGTGCGCCGGCGGCGGGAGCCGTGGTGGGGGCCGGAGCAGCCGTGGCGGCCGGCTCTTCCGTAGCGGCCTCCTCAGGTGCTTCGGTCGGCTCCTCTTGCTGGGCCGGAGCAGCCGCACCCACCGGTGGCGTGAGAACTTCCGGCGTAATCGTATCCAGGGTGTTGGTCGCCGCTACATCGTAGATCGTCCCGGCATCCAGCGCTGTACCCGTCAGATCAATCACAACCGTGTCATCACCGGACGGAGTGACAACCAGATCGTAGGTGTCCGCCGGAACCTCCAGGTAGTCACTGGCGTTCGGGAACTCCAGGCCGGAGATCAGCGTATCGCCACCCTGCACACTCACATCGACAGCCGGGGCATCGGGGACGAGGTGTAACACACGTACCTTGACCTGACCATCCGCCGGAGCGCTCAGATCATCGACAAACACCGTCGGCTGAATGTTTTCGAGCAGACCGGTGGCGGCCACGGTGTAGGCCATGCCTGCCTCCAGCGTCGCGGTGGTGTCAATCACGGACGACTCGGCCGCCTCGCCGGACGGAGCCACCTGGAAGCGATGCTCACCCGGGGCCAGTTCCAGATAATCACTGGCAGCAAAGAAGGGCACATCGGTCAACACACGATTGCCATCAACAAAGACATCAACGGCGGGAGCATCCGGGGAGGCGTGGATCACACGCACCCGGGCGTTTTCTGCCTGAGCAAAGGTGTTCGGGATCACGACCAGACTAAGGACGAGTGCCAATGCACTCAGGACGAACAGTTTACCTGCCTTCATAGTAAAACCTCCTGTTAAACTCTCCAAGAAACCTTCGTTACAGTAGACCAGACTTCTTGATGCTTGTCAAGTATTTGCACAAGACATGCACAGGTCTGACCTGCTATGCTATCATCTACGCAGCAGTGCCGCGGATGGATGTATGCGGGATGGAGAAATGAAAAAAGTCGGAGTATTATGAAGACATTGTGTGACCGCATCAGGCACAACAACCTTGGACAGCACAACCTTGGACAGCGCGCATAATGCCATGCAACCGGGGATCACTTCCTGCCGTGCTCCATGCGTAGAAAGACTGCATAAACTATGCCACGGCGCGGCGGGATAAACCCGGCGACCTGGAGGAGTTTGCCGGGTTATGCCGGGATTTGCGCAACCCAATGCAAGCGGAATGGGATATTATTTTGACAAAAAAGTTGACTCCTTAACAGGAGTTACGCGGTGCGTGTTCAAACCGGACGTTTCACCCGATGGACGCCCGATTCGCCTGCGGCAGCATGGTACGCTTTATGATCTTTTTCAGGAACATGTGGCTCACAGAGCCACATGTTCCTGAAATAAGGATGTCTTGTTCCGCCCTGCCGGCGGCGGAATCCCCTGTCGGGTCAGTGACCGCGTAACGCCTGTTAAGAACACGCGTTACGCGGTCGGTTCCAACCTCGGCATGTGCCTGAATAAACGGCCCG
>CAKZQX010000320.1 GCA_937141995.1 uncultured Chloroflexaceae bacterium
ATAGTCTTTTCCCGGCAGAAAGGTTTCAACCAGTACCCGGCGGTTATACTCGGCGGCAATCTCGTAGCCCCAACGAATCTCGTCCAGGCTGTTCAGATTGAGCGAGACGCCGCGCCCGTGACTGACATCCAGGGGCTTGGTTACCAGTGGAAAGCCTGCTTTCTCGGCGGCCGCCAGCGCTTCATCCACGCTCTGCACCAACCGCTGGCGCGGGGTGGGGATGCCCACATCGTCCAGGAGCCGGATAGTCAGTTCTTTATCGCTGGCCGTCTCCACTGCGATGCTACTGGTGCGACTGGTGACGCTGGCGCGAATACGCTTCTGGTACTTGCCGTAGCCCAGTTGCACCAGGCTGGAGTCATCCAGCCGGATCGCCGGAATATCGCGCCGTCGCGCCTCCTCCACCAGCGCTGAGGTTGTCGGACCCAGGACCATATCCTGCGCCCGGGCAATCAGCGCATCGCGCTCGCGGATAAAGTCAAACTCGGCCCGCTCCGCCTCCGGCATAGCGCTGGGCAGTTCCGGCGGGAAGAGACTGCGCACCAGTTGTAGGGCCAGTTTGCCCGCCTCCAGGCCCACACGCTCTTCCAGATAGCTGTAGACCACATAGTAGACCCCCGGTTGGTCCGGAACCGAGCGGGTCTTCCCCCGGGAAACCGGTGTGCCCGCCAGACATTGCAACTCGATGGCGATATGCTCAACGATATGGCCCATCCAGGTGCCCTCCTGCAACCGCCGGATGAAGCCCCCCGCCTCGCCGTAGGAACAACCATGCTCATTCAGGGTGGGTATCAGTGCAACCAGACGGTCGGTAAAACCGGGCAGTTTGCTGGATGGATACTCCTCTAACTCCTCCAGATCGAGTGTTATCCGAATCATCGGACCATAGCCATAGAGATTAGGCCCACGGTAGACACGCGTCTCAAGCACCTGCATAACTTCCTCCAGGGGACAGGGGATCGTAGCGGGCTATTATAGTGCTGGTGCAGGGTTGCCCTGTACCCCGTAACCTGTTACCTGTTACCTGCACCTAAATTCCTTCGCCCTCGATCCCCTCTGTCTCCGGGGGGATGGGCAGCGGTATTGTCGGCAACCAGGGTGTTCGTGAACTGATGTTATAGTGATACCCACTGGACAGCACATGCAGGCGCATACCAAAAATTGTTAGCGGCGTATTTTCGGGGACGCGGTGAATGTCGGTATAGGTCATATCGGTGCCATCGACAATCATCACCGAGCCGCGCCCGAGCACTGTCAGTAATCCCTGGGAATTTATCTCAATCGCGGTATCCTCATCCAGGCCCACCCCCAGCAGATCGGGGTTGTGCGCAACCGCGGTCATCAGGCGGCCGGCGCGACCACGCGCCCCGAAGTGCTGGTCGATCACCACACCGCTAATCAGGCCCAGCCCGGGAGCAAACTGCATCATGGATTTGCGTGGAGGAATACCACTGGCACCGTAGGCCATCATATGCTCGGCCGCGGCTGATGCGCCCGCGCTGGTGCCGCCGATGACACACCCGGCCAGATGCCGCCGGCGGATGCGCTGCGCAACCGGGGTGCCGCCCAGGACGGCCGTGAGTTTGAGTTGGTCGCCACCAGTGATGAAGATACCACTGGCCTCATCGAGTTGATGCAGCGGTTCGGTACGCTGCGCATGCACGCGATCATGGACCGGCAACATGTCAACATGGGCAACATCAAGTGCGGTAAACAGGGCCATATAGCGTTGCCCGACTAACTGTTGAAATGACGAAGCGGTAGCCACGACTGTGATTCGCGCCTGGTTTCCACCCGCAAGCTGGGCAAAACGGCTGAGAATAGTCCGGCTACCGACCTTATCTTCTGCTCCGCCAATTAGTAGTAATGGGCCACGTTCACCCTCCACAGACGAATTCGCGCCCCCTATTCCACTGCATCAATAACGCGTTGAAACACATCAAACGATTGAAAACCGACCAGGCGTTGACCATTGATTTCAAACACCGGCTGCATGGTAATCCCCCGCGACCGTTGTTCCGCATCCAGTGCCTGCACTAGCGCCTGCATGTCACCGGCATCCATACAGGCATTAAACGCCGGCAAGTCCAGTTGCAATTCGGCGGCATACTGCCCCATCAGATCGCGCAGTGCTGCGCCTTCAACCCCCCAGAGGGCATCCTGCCGCTCAAAGAGCAACTGATGCATCGGCCGGAATTGATCCTGCTGCGCCGCACAGAACGCCGCCTCGGACGTACGCAACGAACGCTCGCCATGGTTCAGCACCGGCCGAAAGACCAACCGTACCCGACCGGGACGCACATAGTTCTCGATAATATCCGGTTCGACCGCTAACACGTAGCGGCGGCAGACCGGTCAAAGGAAGTCACTATAGTCAATCATCTCCACATCGGCAGCGGCGGCCCCCAATGCGGGCGCACCCGCCTCGGTGAAGCCCTGCGGCATGCCATCGTAGGTGCTGACCACTTCCGTTGCTGTTGGTAGTACCACCGTTGCCGTGGCCGGAACGTCCGTGGGTGCGGTGATGGTTGCCGTGGCCGGTACAGCGGTCTCGGTAGCCGATACCGCCGTATCGGTGGCCGGAATGGTCGTATCGGTCGGCACGCGGGCAACCGTTGTAGTTGCAGTTGCATCACTGGTAGCCGGCTGAGTTGGTGCAACCGCAGCCGGCTCAGCAGGAGCACAGGCCACCAGCAGGAGTAGCAGTACCAGAATACTCTGTCGTACATAAACAATGAAATCGTTACGCAATCTACCGAATCCTTCCGCATTACAACCTGTACCAACTCGCCGGATCGTAACCAACCGGTCTACTCCGACTCTCAAGTGTAGACTTTTTCGCCGGAGACCGCCGCTCCAGAAATCATTTCCCACACCAGAACGGGCGGCGGACGCGCAGAAGCGCGTCCCTACCACAAGAGCCTACCCCTGAGAGCTACTCCGGTGGCACGCATGGCGGCGGTTCAGTCAACCATGGTTCATAGGCAATATTATCGCCGACCGAGTCACCGCGCCCCAGCGGGTTAAACTGCGGGTCATACGGCCCGGTGGGATCACCCCACCAGTTATTGGTCATATCCAGTTCAACTTCACTTGTCGCGCCACGCCCGATGCCAAACTCCAGGTAAATCGGGATAATTGGCGGCGTGTGGTTGTCAATGAAGTTATTCGCTACACTCAGGCGAGGCAGGCCGGGCACCTGTTCCGTTTGCGTGCGAATACTCAGCCCCAGATTGCCGTTTACCAGCGTGTTACACGCCACGGTACCATAAAGGGAACCATTGGTTGACAGCAAGAGATTACTCCCCAGTTCATTCCCCCGGATCAAATTGGACTGAATATCCAGGTTGAGCACATCCAGCGTACTCGTGCTACTGAGCCGCACAACCGGCGCGCCTTCGCTCTGGCGATTGCCGCCGATGCGATTGCCGATCATCGTCACAAAGTTGCCGATCGTATAGACGGCATCAACCGCCGCGCCATAGGGTAGATCATTGCCGGCAATCTGGCTCTCGCGCACCTCAAGTTTACTATCGGTGACGAGTATAGTACCACCATTATCATAAATCTGCGACTGCCGGATTGCCAGTTCGCTGTTGCGCTCACTGGTCAGCAGGGTACCACCGGCACCCCCGCCGGTTAACTCGGTATGTTCCAGCACGATGGTACTGTTGGGGCGACCAAAAATCGCTTCCCAGCGGG